>JAZNBQ010000110.1:0-15163 GCA_045587065.1 Acutalibacteraceae bacterium
TACCATTATTCACGGAAAGGGAACAGGCGCACTCAGGAAAGCCGTGCATCAGCACCTGAAAACAAACAAGGCAATTAAAACCTTTAGACTAGGTGTTTTCGGTGAGGGAGAAGATGGTGTTACCATCGCAGAAATTAAAGATAAATAAAGATAAGGTCATACGATAAATCGTATGACCTTATCTTTATTTTTGTAGAGGTTTTAATGTGAATTAGCAGCAACCGCAGTTGTTGTCGCATCCATTACCGCTTCCAAGACAATTATTTCCGCCGCAGCAGATGAGTAAGAGTATGATAATAAGAATCCAAGAGCAGTTGCCTCCGAATGAACCGTTACACATTTATTTTTCCTCCTTTCAATCTTTTCATCACATACTATGTTAATTTTTCGAATGTTGTTACAAATTTTAAAAAAGCATTTGACTTTCCCTTACTTTCGTGTATAATAAAGTTAAGGTCAGGGAAAATCAAACAACGAAGGAGAAAATAAAATGAGGCTAAGTGACTTAATAACCGAACATATTCTTAAAATGATTAATGAGTCAGAGGAGAATATAGCAGAGATCCAAAGAAATGAACTTGCTATGATGGTGGGATGTGCTCCCAGTCAGATAAATTACGTATTATCTTCACGCTTTACACCTGAGCAAGGTTATATTATAGAAAGTCGAAGAGGCGGCGGCGGTTATGTTAAAATAACCAGAATAATGTTAAATCGTTCTTCGGCAATAATGCATATAATTAATTCTGTTGGCTCAAGATTAAATCCAATTGATGCAAGAATAATTATTGAAAATTGCAGAGAATCAAATCTTATAAGCGAAGATGCGGCAGTTTTAATTGGTGCCGCGGTTTCCAATAATGCAATGATGAGTGTTCCGCAGGAATATAGAGAATATTTAAGAGCATCACTTATAAAGCAGATGCTTATTACACAAATTTAGGAGGAACTTTTATGTTGTGTCAAAAATGTGGTAAAAACAACGCTACAACACATATTAAAACGGTAATAAACGGAACTGTAACCGAACTTAATCTTTGTGGTTACTGTGCCGCAAAAGAGGGCTATACCGCCTTTTCAAAAGGTTCAATTTCCAATTTATTTGCTTCAATGCTAGGTAATTCTATGGAAATGGGAAGCCGAGTTTCCACAAGAAAATGCAGTTTTTGCAATGCATCATTTGCAGATATTGCCGAAACAGGCAAGGTGGGATGCAGTCATTGTTATACAGAGTTTAAAAATGAATTGCTGCCATATTTAAAACGAATTCACGGTAGCGTAAAGCATAACGGAAAAATCTCAGGCACAAAGGAAATTATGGTTACCGGCGGCGGTGACCGCCTGAGCGAACTTAAAGCAAAACTAGCTAAACTTGTAGCAAATGAAAATTATGAAGAAGCCGCAATAGTTCGCGATGAAATCAGAAAAGAGGAGGGTAAATAATGTCTGGTTGGTACAAAAACGCAGCAGAAAATGATGATATAGTAGTAAGTTCAAGAATCAGACTTGCAAGAAATTTATCTGATTTACCTTTTCCAAAAAGAATGAATGAAACTCAGCTTAAAAATTTAAAAGAAAGAGTAAAAAAAGCCATCTCAGAGATTGATGTAAAAAAGTATGGCGAAATGAAATTTATAGAAATGGACAACGTGCCTGAGATGGAAATACACGCCATGGTGGAAAGACATGTTATCAGTCCTGATTTTGCTAAGAATTGTGATGGCAGAGCCATTGCTATTTCAGATGATGAAAGCATAAGTATTATGATAGGCGAAGAAGACCACCTTAGAATTCAGGTAACCTGTGGCGGTATGTCGTTGGAAAAGGCATATGAAATTGCAGATAATCTCGATAACGACCTTTGCGGAAAACTCAATTTTGCCTATGATAGCGAATTGGGATTTTTAACAGAGTGTCCTACCAATATTGGAACAGGACTCAGAGCTTCTGTGATGCTTCATCTACCTGTAACTGAGGCAAAAGGCGCTATTTCTGAGATAACGGGCGCAGTATCTAAAATCGGACTTACCGTACGAGGAATGTACGGAGAGGGAAGTAAGGCATTGGCTTCGCTTTATCAGATTTCCAATCAAATCACATTAGGAATAAGCGAAAAAAGCGCAGTAGAAAATTTAAGAATCATTACCGAACAAATTATCGAAAAAGAAAAGGCCGAAAGAGCAGTATTAAGTAAAATTGAACTTGAAGACGTAGTCCTCAGAGCATATGGCATACTTACAAATGCACGTTTGCTAAATAGTGAGGAACTAATGAATTTAATTTCAAAGATTAAACTAGGCACAGGTATGGGTATACTTGATATGAGCAACATGAAACCCATAGAGTTGTTAATAGAAGCACAACCCTATATGCTGCAAAGAAAGTTTGGTAATTTAACCCCAAGTGAAAGAGATGAAAAAAGAGCTACCTTCATAAGGGAGGTATTACAATAATAGGAGGAAAGTGTTTTTATGAGATTCAATTTTAACGGCTTTACCGAAAAAGCCAATGACGCATTAAACTACGCCATAAGCTCTGCTGAAATGTTCGGTCATACTTATGTTGGTAGTGAGCATATATTATTGGGACTTCTGAAAACAGGTGGTGGAATTGCCTGTTCGATTTTAAATAAAAAAGGTGTTACTACAGAAAAAATTGAAACACTTATAGAAGAAATAATCGGTAGTGGCAACAAAACCGAGCTAATGCCTGATTATTTAACACCAAGAGCCAAAAGAGTGCTGGAAAATGCAAGCATAGGCAGTAAAAAAATAGGCAAAGAGCTTGTCGGTACAGAACATATTCTCTTAGGCCTTTTAAGTGACGGAGATAATTATGCAATACGTTTTTTAAACGAACTTGACGTGGACGTTGCTGCACTTACAAGTGATGCTCTTGCTGCCGCAGGAATTGCCGATGATTTAGACACCGGTATAAAGAACAAAAGCGGCGAAAAATCAAGAAAACACGGTAGTACTGCCGCTCTTGATAAATATGGTCGCGATTTAATAAATGATGCTAAAAACGGCAAAATTGACCCTGTAATCGGAAGAAGCGAGGAAATAGAAAGGGTAGTTCAGATTCTTTGCAGACGCACAAAAAATAACCCTTGCCTTATAGGAGAACCCGGCGTGGGCAAAACTGCAATAGCCGAGGGTCTTGCTTTAAAAATGGCTAAGGGTGATGCACCTGACATACTAAGAAACAAGAGACTAATTTCTCTGGACCTTACAGGAATGGTGGCAGGAACTAAATATAGAGGAGATTTTGAAGAAAGAATTAAATCTGTTATAGACGAGGCTTCTTCAAATGAAGATATAATTCTATTCATCGACGAGGTTCATACAATTATCGGAGCAGGTTCTGCAGAGGGTTCAACCGATGCGGCAAATATTCTAAAACCTGCACTTGCAAGAGGGGATTTGCAATTAATCGGAGCCACAACTATTTCCGAATATAGAAAAAATATTGAAAAAGATGCAGCATTAGAAAGACGATTTCAACCTGTAAATGTAGACGAACCATCAACCGAGGATGCAATTCAAATTTTAAAGGGTATAAAAGATAAATATGAGGCTCATCATAAGGTAAAAATCACAGATGAGGCAATAACTGCCGCAGTGGAATTATCGTCAAGATATATAACCGATAGATTTCTTCCCGATAAAGCGATAGATTTAATCGACGAAGCAGGTTCAAGACTTCGTATTAAGTCTTCAGAATCACCATCTGAGATTAAAGAGTTAGAGTTGCAGATTAATGAACTTTCTTTGCAAAAAGATGCGGCAATTAATGAACAGGATTTTGAAAGAGCCGCAAAAATCCGCGACGAACAAAAAGCAAAACAAGAAAAACTTGCGGAACTTAAAGATGATTTTCGTAAAGATAATATTCATAATGAAGGTGTTGTTACTGCAGAGGAAATAGCACAAATTGTGTCAGGTTGGACCGGAGTTCCTGTTGCTCAGCTTACAAAAGAGGAAAGTGAACGCCTTCTTAATATGGAAAACGTGCTTCATAATAGACTCATTGGTCAAAACGAGGCAGTAATAGCGGTTTCAAAAGCTCTCAGAAGAGGCAGAGTCGGACTGAAAGACCCTAAAAAACCTATTGGTTCATTTATGTTTTTAGGTCCTACGGGTGTTGGAAAAACTGAACTTTCCAAAGCCTTGGCAGAGGCTATGTTTGGAACGGAAAACGCCATAATCAGACTTGATATGTCTGAATATATGGAAAAACACACAGTCTCCAAACTTGTAGGTTCTCCTCCTGGTTACGTTGGTTTTGAAGAGGGTGGTCAACTAACAGAAAAGGTTAGAAGAAATCCTTATTCCGTTGTCCTTTTTGACGAAATTGAAAAGGCTCATCCTGACGTGTTTAATATGTTGTTGCAAATCTTGGACGATGGTATTTTAACCGATTCTCAGGGTAGAACAGTCAACTTTAAAAACACTGTAATAATTATGACTTCAAATATCGGAGCCAGAATGATTACTGAGAAGAAAACTTCAATGGGCTTTGGTAATCTTGATGAAACCACTGACGAAAAAGAAATTAAAAACAATATTATGAACGAACTAAAAAAGGAGTTTCGTCCTGAGTTTTTAAATCGTCTTGATGATATTATAGTTTTCCATAAACTTAAAAAAGAAGAAATTTTACAAATTGCAGAAAATCTTCTTGCTATCTTGAAAACAAGAATCAGCGGTATTGGAATTAATATTGAATTTGATAAAAGCGTAGCACAGGCAGTTGCCGATTCCGGCTACGACCCTGTTTATGGTGCGCGTCCGCTAAAACGAGCTATTCAAACTAATGTAGAAGATGCGATCAGTGAAAAAATTCTTGATGGTACCCTTAAAAGCGGAGATAAAGCAACCTTCATTTTTGAGGATGGAAAATATATAGTAAAAAAATAAACGAAAAAATCTTCCGATAAATTGACATCGGAAGATTTTGTTTTTGCACTTGCAATAGTAATATATAAATAGTATAATTATAGTGTATTTTGTTGTCGGTTTTTCCAATAATACTATTGGAGGCTGATAAAGTGTATAAAAAATATAACAACTGTGAAAACTCAAGTGATGATAACAACTCATCTGATGAAAAATATGATTATATAAGAGAGTCCGGTTCTATTACCACCACAGGCGGACGTCATGTTATTCATTGCTTAACAATAGTAGGTGAAATAGAGGGACACGTTCTCTCGCCAACCCAGAATAAAACCACTAAATATGAGCATGTAATTCCACAGCTTGTAGCTATAGAAGAAGATAAGGATATCGAGGGTTTACTCATAATCTTAAACACTGTGGGCGGAGATGTTGAAGCAGGACTGGCTATAGCCGAATTAATTGCCGGAATGAAGAAACCGACTGTTTCATTGGTTTTAGGCGGCGGACATTCCATTGGAGTCCCATTAAGCGTAGCGGCACGGAAATCCTTTATCGTACCAAGCGCTACTATGACAATTCATCCTGTAAGAATGACAGGATTAGTTTTAGGTGTTCCTCAAATGCTAAGACATTTCGAGCGTATGCAGGACAGAATTACGAATTTTGTAATATCAAATTCCAATATTTCACAGGGCCGATTTCAAGAACTGATGATGAATATAGGCGAAATGGTTACAGACGTTGGTTCTGTTTTAGATGGTGAAACCGCAGTAAAGGAAGGTCTAATCGACAGTATAGGTAGCCTTTCAGATGCAATTGATGCTTTATATTCCATGATAGATGATGATAATAACTCTGCACAGGCAGAGGATTAAAATAAAGGAGAGTACATATGGCAGCCAAAAAGGGCAGTTCTTCTAAAAAACAAACCAAGAAAAATCCGGAAAAGGTATCAAGTGGACAAAGACAGGTAACGTCGGTTGTTCTATTTGGTTTTTCCCTTTTTCTACTTGCGGTAGTATTTATAAAAGGAGAAAATTTTTGGGCAACTATTCATGATTTCCTTTTTGGAATATTCGGAGTGCTTACATATTTGTTCCCACTGTTTTTACTTACCGTATCTGTTTTATACGCTCTTGAAAAACTAGTTGGTCCTCTATCAATAAAAATTGCAGAATCTGCAGTAATTGTTGTTTTAATTGGCGCAGCTATAGATATTTTTTCAAAACGTGTACCAGATGAAACCTTTGGCAATCATCTAAAAGAGGCATATCTTTTAGGCAGTCAACTAAAAAGCGGCGGATTTCTGGGTGCGCTTATAGGAGAGCCTGTTTATAGGCTTTTTGGAAACCCGGGAGCAGGAATCACAGTTGTTATTCTTATTTTTATATTCATAATGTTAATGACAGGAACAACTCTTATTGGATTATTTAAAAACATTGCAAAGCCTGTTCAGAAGATAGGAAAAACAGTAGAAGAGACCTACCAGACAAAAATGGAGGAAATGGCAGAGGTAAAAGAAAAAGAACGCAGAGTCAACGTTGATGTTAAACTTGATGAGCCTCGCAATCCAAAACCAATAAAAGTTAAAGACACTAAAGAAAAACAGCTTGAGCTTATCAGCGCTTATACTGATAGAGACATTGACGAAATTGAAGAGTTAATTAAACAAGAGGACGGAAACGGAATAACCGTTGAGGAAGCGTTAAAAGCGGCTGAGAGTGAAAGAGCCAACCATAAGGAAGACGGAATTTATTCTAATTCTGCCGATAAGCCTGAAGAGGAACATATAAAACCTGAGGAAATCGACATTCCAATGGAACAACAGGAGGATTATAAATTTCCTCCAATAGACCTGTTAAACGGCTCTCCATCTAACGGAGAAATGACTAAATTTGAACTTGACACCACTGCAGAAAGACTTGTAAATGCACTAAGGAGCTTTGGCGTAGAAACAAGAATTGTTGATATTTCAAAGGGACCAACAGTTACAAGATACGAACTTCAACCAAGCGCAGGTGTAAAAATCAGTAAGATTACAAACCTTGCAGATGATATTGCATTAAATCTTGCTACCGCAGGTGTCAGAATTGAAGCGCCTATTCCTAATAAAGCGGCAGTTGGTATTGAGGTTCCTAATAAATCCAGCAACGTTGTAAGAGTAAGAGAGATTTTAGAATCATCCTCCTTTGTAGGCTCTAAGAGCAAGTTAACAATTGCATTAGGTAAAGATATTGGCGGAAACGCTATTGTTACAGATATTGCAAAAATGCCACACGGCCTTATTGCAGGTGCCACAGGCTCAGGTAAGTCTGTTTGCATCAACTCAATTATTATGAGTATTCTCTATAAAGCAAAGCCTGACGAGGTAAAACTCATAATGATTGACCCAAAGGTAGTAGAGCTTGGTGTTTATAACGGAATTCCACATCTTTTAGTTCCTGTAGTTACCGACCCAAGAAAAGCGGCAGGAACACTTGGTTGGGCAGTTTCAGAAATGGAAAAACGTTATAAAATGTTTGCCGCAAGTAATGTTCGTGATATAGACGGCTATAACAAACTTGCAGAAAAAGATGAGGAAATGGTAAAGATTCCTCGTATTGTAATTATCATTGACGAGCTTGCAGACCTTATGATGACCGCACCTAAAGAGGTGGAAGATTCTGTTAACAGAATTGCCGCTAAAGCAAGAGCTGCAGGTATGCACCTTATTATCGCTACGCAGCGTCCGTCTGTTGACGTTGTAACTGGTGTTATTAAAGCTAACATTCCTACAAGAATAGCTTTCTCTGTTTCTTCACAAATTGATAGTAGAACTATACTTGACTCTGCTGGTGCAGAAAAGCTTTTAGGCAAGGGAGATATGCTATTCCATCCTGTAGGCGCTGCAAAAGCATCCAGAATTCAAGGCTGCTTTGTTGGAGATGACGAGGTCGAATCGGTAGTAGAGTTCATTAAGAGCGACCACTCAAGTGAATACGATACTGAGGTTATGGATGAAATAGAGCGTCAGTCTTTACTTGAAAAGAAAGAACGCACAGGTGTTTCTGAGGGGGCAGATGACGTAGACCCAATGTTGGAACAAGCTATTGAGGTTGTTGTTGAAATGGGACAGGCGTCTACTTCAATGCTTCAAAGAAAATTAAAACTAGGCTATGCAAGAGCCGCTCGTCTTGTTGACGAAATGGAAGAAAGAGGAATAGTAGGTCCTTACGAGGGGGCTAAACCAAGACAGGTTCTTATAACTATGGAACAGTTAATGGAACGCAAGGCTGGTGAAGAATAATTGCAAAGGCTTTCTAAAAAAGCACTCAAAAGACGTCTCGTCCTTCTAGTATTAATACTTGCCTTGTTGCTATCTTTAATTACATTTTCTGAAGATAGCAAAATTCCCGGTTGGAAAGAAATTAGGCATCAGTTAGGGGTTACTACTCAAGATGCCGTATCTGATGATTTTGTCAGGTTTATAGATGTGGGTCAGGGAGATAGCATACTTATCAGTAGCAACGGACACAACGCTATGATAGATTTTGGCAATAATGCAGATAACGGAAGGGAATTGGCTTCAAAGTTAAAAGAATATTCTATAAGTAGTTTTGATTGCCTCTTTATAACCCATTACGACTCTGACCATATCGGCGGAGCAGATACTGTTCTTGATAGATTTGATGTTGAAAATGTAATTTTGCCAACAACAAGCGGAGAAAAATCTTCTGCTTACAGGCAGGTGGAAACCTCTCTTGAAACGACCGATGCAAATATTATTAATGCATCAACAGGCAAACTCATAAAAATAGGGGATTTCAATTTAGAAATAGTGGGCTATTATAAGAACGAGGAAGAATCAAACGACCGTTCTCTTGTAATCTTTGCCGAAATTGATGGTATAAAGTTTTTGTTTTCAGGAGACATTGGAACTAAAATTGAGAACAAACTAATGTCACAAAAGAAAAATATCGACTGTGACGTTTATAAAGCAAGTCATCATGGAAGCAAATCTGCAAATTCTTATAAGTTCTTAAAATATATTACCCCGGAATATACCGTCATATCTTGTGGCGCAGGTAATTCATATGGGCATCCTCATGAAGAGGTCGTTTCTTCTCTGGAAAAGGTAGACAGTGAAATTTACAGAACAGATGAGGATGGAGATGTTACTTTCTATATTAACGACAAGAAATTGTTTATTGAAACCGAAATAAAATAACACCTGAGTTAACTCAGGTGTTATTTTTATAGCGTATCAGCTAATTCATATATTAGTTTTTCGGTTTTTTCCCAACCAAGACAAGGGTCGGTAATAGATTTTCCGTAGATTCCTTCGCCTATTGATTGACAACCATCCTCAATATAACTTTCAATCATAAGACCCTTAACCAAATTGTCAATGTCTTTTGAGTGACGTTTGCTGTGAAGTATTTCTTTAGAAATGCGAATTTGTTCAAGATATTGTTTGTTAGAATTCGAGTGGTTAACATCAATTATAAGCGCCATGTTTTTAAGAGACCTTTCGCTGTAAGCATCGCAAAGTCTTACCAAGTCTTCATAATGATAGTTTGGAATAGCTTGTCCATGCTTGTTAACCGAACCTCTTAAAATTGCGTGTGTAAGTTCGTTGCCTGTTGTAGATACCATATTGTTTCTGTAAATAAAGTTGTGTGGATGTTGTGCTGCTGTAATTGAGTTAAGCATAACAGTAATATCGCCACTGGTAGGGTTTTTCATACCAACAGGAATGTCCATTCCACTGCTTACAAGTCTGTGCTGTTGGTTTTCTACCGAGCGAGCGCCGATAGCAACGTAGCCAAGTAAATCATCAAGATAACTGTAATTTTCAGGGTAAAGCATTTCATCTGCACAAGAAAATCCCGTTTCTTCAATAACACGTGTGTGCAAATTTCTAATGGCTAAGAGCCCTTTTAGTAAATCAGGCTTTTTGTTAGGGTCGGGTTGATGAATCATACCCTTATAACCGTCACCGGTGGTACGAGGCTTATTGGTATATACTCTGGGAATTATTAAAATTTTATCTGAAACTTTGTCTTGAACCTTTTTTAATCTGTGAATGTATTCAAGTACTGAATCCTCGTTATCTGCAGAGCAAGGACCGATAATTAAAATAAATTTGTCAGATTTTCTACAGAACACGTCTCTTATTTCAAGGTCTCTGTTCTTTTTTGTAAAAGTGTTTTTGTCACTTAAAGGGTAAGATTCTTTTATCGTTTCAGGTTGAGGTAATTCTGTAACAAATTCAAAAGACATTAAAGCACACGTTCTTTCTAAAGTATTTGTAATATTATAGCATATTATAAAATAATTTCAAATATTATTTTAAAGCAAAAAGTACTTGACAAAATATACGTAGTATTTTATAATAGCATTTGTTGAAAATATGCTGCTATGGCTCAGGTGGTAGAGCACATCCTTGGTAAGGATGAGGTCACCAGTTCGAATCTGGTTAGCAGCTCCAGAAAAAGCTCTTGTTCGAAAGAACAAGAGTTTTTTAGTTATATTCGCCTTCGGCGAGTTATATTGAGCTTCGCTCAGTTATATTTGCTTTGCAAGTGTTATTCGCTTCGCGAGTTATGGCGGCGAATATAATATCACTTTTGCCAAGGGCAAAAATATCACTATGCCGTAAGGCATAATATCACTCTGTGCGTAGCACAGAAGATCACTAAAACCTTGCCCCTCCGCCGCTTTTATGCTATAATACACCCAAGGCGGTGATTTGATGAAAAAGATACCTCTTTCAAATGTAATTGACATAACAAAAGATAAATTACATTATCGTGATGATAATGGGAAAGTTGTAGATATTGAATTGGCGCTTTGTGCAAACAACTATGAATCAACTCATAATATTATAAATAAAAACGAGTTAAAAGTTCGTTGTGTTGGAGAACGGTTTTTTGGTGAGTATGCGTATTATGAATTGTTCACCGAAGAACATACGCAAATATATATGAACTTAAAAACAAATGCCTTTAAGCGTTTTATCACGAAAATTACAGGTTGGAATTTCCATAGTAGAGATTTTCAGCAATTTTACGCTTTGCAAAAGAAATTTAATGCAAATGGTTGGACAACATTAGATTTATCATAAAAATTTAAGAAAATCACGTTTTTCACCCAGTTCTTTTTCGGACACGAATGACAAAAAACTCTCGTTCTTCGGAACGAGAGTTTTTTTATCCAAGCCGACAGGCTTGGTATATCATCACGACGCAGTCGTGTATATCATCGCCGAAGGCGTATATCATCACACGAAGTGTGCATTTCTGTCGGCTTGATGATATACAAAACTAAAGTTTTGATGATATGCAATTCCTGCGGAATTGATGATATACAACGGCAAGCCGCTGATTTTATTCCGCTTTTATGCTATAATAAAACCAAGGTCGGTGATGAGATGAAAAAGAAAGTTTTAATTTTTTCTGCTATCGTTTTACTTGTAATACTTATTGTTATTATTTTTCCTATTTATAGGTTGACTACATTTTTGGGTCTTCATAATTATTATAGTTGGGAAGAAATGCAAAAGGTTATGTATATAGGAACTCCTTGGGATCGTGCAGATGCCAAAGGTGTTATGCATTTAGCTAACCAAGCATTTAGTGACTGCGGTCATTCCGAAGTAGAAAATGAAAATAAGTACGGTAAACTCTCTGTGTATGCATCTTCAATAGAAACTTACCCTGAAACAGTAAAAACAAAATACTCACTTAAACTATGGTCTGCACATTTGGATGAAAATGAAGGATATTTGTGGGTATATTATTCTCAAGAGGGACTGGATATAGACGGTGAAACGGATTATGGTAGTTGGAATATACCTTCTCTTTGGAAAGTTCAAAAAGATACCAAAGGAAATTGGGTAGTTACAGAAATAAAAGAACATCCATAATCATTAGAATTTGCTATCTAAATACTAGATAAATCCTCGGTTTTTAACCAGATCTTTTTCGGACACGAATGGCAAAAAACACTCGTTCTCTTGAACGAGTGTTTTTTTATCCAAGCCGACAGGCTTGGTATATCATCACGACGCAGTCGTGTATATCATTGCCGCACAAGTGCGGCGTATATCATCACACCTTTAGGTGTGTATTAAAAATCTATCGGCTTGACGATATACAAAACTTCGTTTTGATGATATGCAATTCCTACGGAATTGATGATATACAACGGCATGCCGTTGATTTTATTCGTGTTTTATAGTATAATCTTTTAAAGGAAGTGAGATTATTGTGAAATATAAAGCAATATTTTTTGACCGTGACGGAACGTTAACATATTTCGATAAAAACAAAGAAAAATGGCGCGACAATATTATAGAAGAATGGTCGGGAAAGACCTTTGAATTGCCATACGAGAAAATGATGAAACTTTTTAATATGGCAAGTGAAGGCAAAAAGCCCTGGTATAAAACGCTTGATGACGAACGTAATTTCTTCAAAAGATATTATAAATTTTTGCTTGTTGAAGAAGGTGTCGTTGTAAATATTGAAGAACGAGCAGAGATATTATTTAATGAATTGTGGTGTAATGGAGATAGAAAGCTTTTCCCTGAAACGATAGAAGTATTAGAATATTTTAAAAGCAAGGGTTACAAAATGGGCGTTATTAGTGATACTTCACCGTCTCTTGAATATACTTTACAGCAATTAGGCATAGCGAAGTATTTTACATCCTTTACTGCAAGTTCTTTAGTTGGTGCGGGAAAGCCAAGCCCGATTATTTTTAATGCTGCTTTAACTGCACAAGGTGTAACAGCAGAAGAAAGTATTTATGTTGATGATTATAAACCGGAAGCAGATGGAGCAAGAGAGCAAGGCTTTGCATCTTTTTGGCTTGACCGTGATGGTAGTAATGATAATAAATGGAAAATCACAAATTTAAAACAATTGATTGAATTTGTAGAAAAAATATAGAAAATCCTCAGTTTTCAGGCACATTTCATTCGTGCCATTAAGTTCAAAACTCCCAGAAAAAGAAAAGACACGCGAGAGCGTGTCTTTTCTTTTTCAATGAAATTCGTTCCTTGCGGAACGAGTGAAATATTGCTACGCAATATGAAATACGCTTTACGTATGAAATATGCCTACGGCACATGAAGGAACGAATTTTATTTCACTTTCTGCGAAGCAGAAAATTTCACAATGACCGTGGGTCATTATTTCACACTCGGCGTAAGCCGAATATTTCACTTGTTCTTGCCCCACCGCACAAAATGTGCTACAATATACATAAATCGGTGTTAACACTTGATAAGATTGACAATGAAAGAAGTTGAAATTTTGGTTGGGAACAAGTTGCCACGAATAGGAAAAAGAAAAATCAAAAGTGTGATTGCAGTAGTTTTGGCATTTGTTATATGGCAATTATTTCGTATTATTTTTCCGCAGTTTGAAATCCATCCACTCTTTGCGTATATCTACGCAGTTATAGAAATGCGTGAGAGTGTAAAGAAAACAAAAGAATTTGGATTACTAAGGATAAAAGCTACTTTGATTGGTCTAACCATAGGACTATGTGTTTTATATATCAGTGTGTTGGCGGGAAACCATATAACAAACCTTAGTATATTAGCCATAGTGGATATTACGTTGATTGGGATAGGCGTATTAATAACCCTGTGGTTTGCAGAACTCTTTAACTGTAAAAATTTTTGCGGAATTGCGGCTATCATTCTTATAATTTGCTTGGTAAGAGATAGAAATTCGAATACAAATATATATTTATATGCAATTTTAAGAGTAGTTCAAACATTAATCGGTGTAGCAACTGCTTGGTTTGTCAATAATTTTGTTTACCGATATCCTAAAATTTCGGAAGAAAAATAATTTAACAGAAACCTTGCGTTTTGTGATACGCTTCTACCTTTGCAGAACTTTAAAATGATCGCATTTATATGTTTATTGATTATATAGTTATTTTGCAAAGAGAATAACGAAAATTCATTGAAATTCGGGCATTTTGAATTAGTGTCACTAAGATCAAACGTCCCAATAAGAAAGACACGATTTTCATCGTGTCTTTCTTTTTGTGTTTGTGTCCGCAAGGACACAACATCGTTTTGCGGTGAAACCGCAAACATCATTTGACCTTTAGGTCAACATCATTCCGCGATAGCGGACACAAAACGTGGTTGCCTTTGGCAAACGGTGCCCAGCTTCGCGCAAAAGATGTGGGCTTACGCCCAACGATGTTGAACTTCGTGCAAATGTATGCTATGCTTGTGATACAATAGGGACAAAACGAAAGCAGGGAACTAAGCCCTACTTTTGTCGCTACTGTTTGATTTTTTCTAAACACGCTTGTGCTCGTTCTTCTTCTCTTTTTACTTCTATATGGTAACCATCTTTCTTTAATGACTCAATGATGAAAAGCCAAGTATCATACGCACTTTTATAATCGCCCATTTCTTCAAAGCAAAAAGCTTTTGAATATACAGCATCAAGATATTCAGAATTAAGTTTGTATGATAGGTCGCTGTATTTTATTGCGGCATCAAACCTTTTTAATGCTCTACAAACATAACTTGCAATATCATAGATTTCCCACTTATCAGAAAATTTGCTGTTCGCTTTTATAAAGCATTCATACGCCTCATTGTATTTACCGGCATAATAATAAGCATAAATTAAAACAGTCCATTCCATATAATTATCGAGATATTTTTTTAATCTGTTTTCTTGGCATTGGCATATTTGTTCGGATTGTCCTATTTCAATATAGTAATGTATTATTTGATATCGGGTTTTCCAATAAATTTTGTTTTCAGGTGAAATGTTATTTTCTTTCTCAAACTCGTTGATGATATGGTTGAAATTTTTAATTGCTAACCGTTTGCAAGAACACATCATTGACGAATGAATTACTCCGTGTATTCGACAATCTTCAAGTGTATAATCACCTGATTTCTTAAGTTTATTAAATTCTATGTCTGCAGTTAAATAATCTTCGGCTTTATGTGTGATTTCGTAAACACTGGCAAGCCTTTGAGCATAATTTTCATATGCCGATGAGTTTTCTTTAAATAAGTCATCAACTGTCACGCAATAAAGTCGTGCAATTCCCGGTAGTAACATAATATCGGGACAGGTTGTATTACATTCCCATCGAGAAATTGTTTGAGTACTAACGCCTAAAACTTCTGCAACCTGCTCTTGAGTAAGATTTTTTTGTAATCTTAATTTCTTTAAGTTATTAGAAAATAGATTATTCATAAAAACACTCCTTTTTGTTCCATTTAGAAG
>JAZNBQ010000111.1:0-3223 GCA_045587065.1 Acutalibacteraceae bacterium
GCAATTAAAACAACAAAGGCAAAAAAGCAAACAATACCAAGTAAAATACTAACAGGATATTCAATAGGATGTTTAGACATTTCGCCAAACGAAACTATTGAAAACCATAAAAAAGCGCAAACAAGTCCTGCCGCACCAACAAACCACAAAAGCCATGCCAAGAACGGAAAAATGTTAATAACAAATAAAATCTTCTTCATATCATCACCGACCTTTAAGTGTATTATATGCTTGTGTCAAACTGTAACACAAATCATTTTAATCATCTTTTATATCCAAATATATTTTTTCAATATTTTCAAATTCTGTTATATCATACCAATTTAAAGCACTTAATGAAAACTGCTTTCCGGTTTGCTTTACATATCCCTTTTCTTCGAGATGTTTTAATTCACTTAAAAATTCATCTTCAAGAATGATTTTATTTTTCTCCGTTTCTTTAAGTGAATAATATATTGACGTGTAATCAAAGGGTATAAAGGCAAACGTCTTTTCGGATGGTTTTATAAGTAAAAACGGATATTCCTTATTTATATTACAAACGGTTATGATACAATCAGAAAAAGGTGCGTAAAAGTATCTTTTATATCCGTGAATTGAACCCGCAAGATATGGGGATATTGGTTTTAAATCAACCACCGGCTCGTTTAAATTGTCAGAAGAAAATATAGCAACTGCAGACTGATAGCTACACATTCTAACCTCACAAATGTTATAAAAAAATATACCGTACTTGTTATCTTCCGTAATAACTAAATCCTCATCAAAAAATCCATTAGGAACCTCTTTATAATAGGATAAGCGTTTTGATAAACTATCAGTGTTTATATTCCACTTGTAATTTTTTACATCTTCAAAAATATTTTCATCGGGTGTCATTCTTTCCAATGGACTTGTAACTACAACACCAAGAAAGAAGAAAATCAAAAGCAACATATAAGCATTTTGAAAACAAACGCTTAAAATAAGCGACAAAACTATAGCTATAAAAGCGATTACATTGCGTTTGCTTTTTGTATTTTGACCGTAATAATGAAAGCAATGACTACATTGTGCAAATCTTAAATGCAAGGGTGTTTTTCTTTTTCTAACACCCTGTTGGTCTTTAAAACGATTAATTTTATGCCCACACCAAGGACAGTTAGAATTTTTCACTTAATTTCACCTTTCCTATACCATTATGATTTGATTATATCATATAGCGGTTTTGGCGACAACATAATTTCTTTATCTAAAATCAAATATTTTTAATCTTTAAATAAATTCGTTTAGAAAAATAATAGTATGACAAAAATCATACCGACACACCCAAAATCATACTAACGAAGATGCTGTTAAAAACTCTGTTTTTAAGCAGTAAGACTGCCGAAAGTATGAGGGTTATTCCTGCCTTGACTTTTCACCACACACAAAAATTCTTAACTTTTACTTTTCAACAACCAACAGCACACCTTCAGAACCTATTCGTTTTTCCGGTTCATTTAGTAAATCTAATTCTATGCATTTATCAATTACGCAACTTACAATGGATGCACTTGCCGCCATATTATAAGTTTTGTATTCATCTAATAAATGCTTTTGAATATGTTTCTTTATATGATTTGATACTTCTAGTGCCAATTCTTCACAATACGGTGCAAGCAACGGATATAACTCATCAAGGCACTTAAAGAATCCTTCACTGTTTTTATTATCAATGATTATTATTGCCGGTTCTAAAAGCGAATCGTTTTTGCGCAGTAACCCGACTTCGAATCCTTTAGCCGCAAGTTCTTTTTGTTCTTCAGTTAGTGATTCGATAGGAAGTCCACCTATTGATTTGAGCAAAAGAGAAATACCTATTTCGTGTGTTAGGTTATGTCCTACTCTATAAAGAGCATCCTTTTTGGGCCCGTAAATATTTCTGATTTCAACATATGAATAACCACAAAAATCTCTGGCATTATTACAATCGCAACCATATCCATATGGAAGCTTCTGTTCATTTTCTTTTCGTGCTATTGCACCACAGGTAAACTTTCTGCCTGAGGAAGATATTGCCTCTTTAACATCAGAAAAATAAATCTCATCCATTATTTTTTCGGTTTCTCTTACAAATCCCCAGGAGGCGTTGGCAATAAGCACCCATAATAGTTGCTTAATATCTTTTGGCTTATTGACGAAAGGAAGTTCCAACAATTTAGTCTCATTATCCTTCAAATACTTCTGAAGGGTTTCACAAAACTTGTCAGTATACTTTTCGTAAAGCTTTGAAACCTCAATCCTATCCTGTTCATCAACAATAATGATATTTGAGATGTATTTGTCGCCCTGTTTACGAAGTGTCCCGAAAGTTCCGTTTATACCGTGTAGCTGGATTTCTAATTCCTCTTCTACATATATCATTGGAACACATAGTTCTTCCGAAAGTTCTTTGGCACTTTTAGCAGTATCTTTACAAGCATAAATTAGATTTTGCGAGAATGTTCTGGATGCAACCGAAGCCGGACTATTGCCCGTCACAGAGCCCGAGCCCATAAAATCCATTGTGATTGGCTTTAAAGATAAATTTCTTTCGTTCATAGTTTCAACCTCTTTTCTGACAGTATTACGTGCAGAAAACAAACGTTGTTTTACTGTTGTTTCATTGATACCGAGTTTTAAGGCAATATCCTTAACTTTCATTTCATCAAGGTAATACAGTACCATAACCTCTCGGTATGCTTTGGATAGAAAAGAAATCTCTGCAAAGATTTTCTTTATCTGTTCCTGCTCGGTGGCTTCTTTAATAAAGCTATCAATTTCATTTTCTTTTGCTGCCAATAGCAAATCGCTATTTTCAATACTAATGGTTTGTCGTGTCTGATTTCTCTTTTCAGAGTAATCGGCATACACTCTCCGAGCGATAGTCCAAACAAAAGCATAAAAGTTTTCTATACTTTCCTGATTATGTACGGCAGATATTACTGCGAGAATTATGTCCGAGCATAAATCCTCCGCCTCATAGGAGGTATTGCATCTTCGGTATGAGAATTGATATATCTTATCAAGGAACTCTTTATCACCGATAAGTTTTAAAATTTCGTTTGTTTTCATTTTGCACCTTTGCTTCAATCATGATTGTTACGCCTATATAGTCGGCAAAATTAGAGGTTGGTTAGGTGAAAATTTAAAATTTTTTCATTTTATCTCCAAGGTAATGAAGTATGCTTTTAAATTTGTCTTCATCATTATAGGGTTTTAA
>JAZNBQ010000112.1:0-8094 GCA_045587065.1 Acutalibacteraceae bacterium
AGCCTTTGTAGCGGCAAAGCCGCTTGCCGCATCGCAATGCGGCGGTTTTATAGATTCAATGTTCTTAAACAAAAATCGCAGATTTTTAAATGCTTTTGCATTTCGACGGCGTACCACCGCCGTCGGTTTAAGGTTATTATAGCATAAAACTAAGAAAAAAGAAACACCTTGCCGAAGTTAAACAATTTATAGAGAACAAAAATATAGACTGTTTCTTCGCTATTAAGTTGAAAAGAAAATTTTATTATGATATACTTAATATGAAATAAACAGTAAATGTTCCGAGGTGCCTGCATGACACACATTTTTGCATCTGTTAAAGAGTCTCTAAGGTCGGTTTTACCCATTGCACTAATAGTTTTAATCCTTTCGGTCACTTGCGTTGCCCTTGAAGCAGGTGTTCTTGTTTTGTTTTTATTTGGAACTATTTTGCTTATTTTAGGAATAAGCTTTTTCACAGTGGGTTCAAGCATTTCTATGGAGCCTTTGGGAGATGGTTTTGGTAAAACTTTAAATAAAAAGGGAAAACTTTTAATTCCGCTTTTCATTTGTCTGATCCTTGGTTTCCTTATAACTGTTTCCGAGCCTGACCTTCAGGTTTTGGCGCAACAGGTTCCAACAATACCAAACTCTTTGCTTATTAATTGTGTAGGTGTAGGTGTGGGAATATTTCTTTCCATTACCTTTGTAAGAAACAAGAAAAATATTCCTTTAAGACGACTATTGGTCATTTTTTATGGTATTGTTATAGCCGTCGCCTTCTTTGCGCCTAAAGAGTTTATTCCTACCGCTTTTGATTCAGGAGGAGTAACTACCGGTCCTATCACCGTGCCTTTTATAATGGCTCTCGGTGCAGGTCTTGCGGCAAGTAAAAAAGGTAAAAACACTAGTGAGCATAGCTTTGGCTTAGTTGCGCTTTGCAGCATAGGACCTATTATTTCTGTGCTTTTGCTCAGTATTTTCTATAGACCGCAACCCACAACATCTATTTATGAAATAGAGGAAGTAAAAACTTCCATTCAGGCATTTACACAGTTTGCAAAAGCCTTACCTTTATACGCAAAAGAAATTGCCGTTGCCTTTATTCCCATAGTTTTACTTTTTGTGGCTTTTCAGATTATCACTAAAAGGTATCATATACATAACATATTGAAAATGTCCTTTGGCTTTGTTTATACTTATGTCGGACTTGTCCTGTTTTTAACAGGGGCTAACGTTGGATTTATGCCGGCAGGAAGACTAATCGGCGCAGAAATTGCAGGAAGCAGCTTTAAATATTTGCTTATTCCTATCGGTATGCTTATGGGCTACTTTGTTGTTGCGGTGGAGCCTGCAGTACATTCCCTTAAAAGACAGGTTAACGAAATAACCAATGGCGCAATATCTCAAAGGTCGGTTGCCGTTGCGCTTTCTGTAGGTGTTTCGTTGTCTGTAGGTATCGCAATGCTCAGAGTTCTTTTCGGCATTCCCATAATGCCATTTTTAATTATCGGCTACGTAATTTCTTTAGTTATCAGTTATTTTGTTCCCAGTATATATACAGGTATCGCCTTTGACTCAGGCGGCGTTGCTAGTGGACCTATGACATCTACCTTTATGTTGCCCTTTGCAATGGGGGCCTGTGAGGCAATAGGAGGAAACGTAATGACCGATGCTTTCGGTATAGTTGCCTTAATTGCAATGGCGCCGCTTATTACAATACAGACTTTAGGACTGTATGAGAGAAGAAAACACACCTATAAGGTTAAGAAATTCCATACCGAAATCAGTATGCTCAAAGATGATATTGTATTTTTTGACAGGAGGGCAAAGTAAATGGAAAAAAGAATAATGCTCCTCTTTTCAATAGTTGAACAAGGCCGTGGAAAAAGGCTAATTAAAGAGCTTACAGAACAAAATATAAAAACAAATTTTCAAATGGTTGGTTTTGGCACCGCCCCTACCGAAATGATGGACATATTTGGTCTTGGAACTATCGATAAAGATATAGTAATCAGTCTGGGCTCTGAAAGTGATATAAGAAATATGATATCTAATTTCGGAGAGATTTTTGAGAGCTACTCTAAATACGGCGGCTTGATGATTGTGTTGGACCTTTGGGCATCAAGTAGAATTTTGTGCGAAATACTTAATTTTAATAATCAAAATAAAGAAAAGGGAACAGGCAATATGCAAAATGAACATCACAACAATTTAATAGTAATATCGGTAAATGAAGGTTACAGTGAAGACGTAATGCAAGTTGCAAGAAAAGCAGGTGCTACAGGCGGAACAGTAATAAAGGGAAGACTTGACGATGCCCTGCAGTATGCCGAGTTTGTAAACACACAGGTTAGCGAAGAAAGAGAAATGCTTTGTATTTTAGCACCTTTGAAGGTGTGTAAACAAATAATGGAGGACGTAAACAGCCAGTTTGGAATTTCTTCTCCCGCAAACGGCATAGTTTTCGCCCTGCCTACTGAAAAAGCTTTTAAAATTTAAGTAAAAAAATCCCCTTGGTTTAGCCAAGGGGATTTTTTTATCTTATATCATATACACTGCGAAGTCTAATGGTTTTAGGCTTTCCTTCAAGAATCTTAACAGTTTTGCTGTTACCGTTTAGGTCAAAGTAGTTATCACTTAAAATAAAGTCACTATCAGGAGAATCTATTTCAACACTCTTTGCATAAGCGTCGGCAAAAACTGTAATTTCATCTCCCTTTATTTCGTAACGAAGATTTGGTTTTATAAAATTAAAGTGTTTTGGTGCAGTAAATAATACTGTGCCCTCAGAGATAACCTCTTGGTTTACAACAAAGGAAAAACTTAAATAGTTGTTCTCAACGTCGGTTTTGTTAAAATCAATGTTTTCAAGAGCTGCGGTGTTAAGAGCAGGAACAGTAACTTCTTCTTTGCCACTGCATATAATTTTGCTGTCTGCTGAACGTAGTTCCCAATTTACGATACCTTTTACATCCGTTGTGGTTTCGTTTGCTACAACTATTTTAGCCTCAGTAGTGTAATCAAAAGCATCGCGTTGCATTATAACATAAGGGCGAGTTGTAGTTTCACCAATTTCCGCACAGGAAATCATAATAGGATTAAAGAAACGTTTAGCCACGTACTGTAAGGCTTTGTATCTTCCGTAATAGTCAATACTTGCCCAAGAAGCAACAGGCCAAATATCATTTAATTGCCAGTATAGAGCACCCATACATCTGCCTCGATTGCGGCGTAAATGTTCTACTCCGTACTTAATTGCCTCTGCTTGTAAAAGTTGAGAAGCATATAATAAGGTGCCAAAATCAGCAGGGTAGAGGAAGGTGTCTCCTAAATAACCCAGTATTTTTTTGTTAGCGCCCTTGCAACGTTGATGCATTTCAAAGGTGCGACTGAATATATTTCTTTCTTCAGGCAGAGTAAAGGTGTTTACTGTTTTTTCACAAGGGAAAGATTCAAATCCGAACTCGCTTAAATATCTGAAAAAGTGATTACGATATTCGCTAAATGGTTTGCCGCCGTGCCAAACTTGCCAGAAATGACAGTCTCCGGCTTTTTCACCTTGAATATCAACAAATCCTCCTCCGGAACTGGGAGAAGAAGGTACGTAGGGGATATAAGGACAAACTTCATCTACGATTTTGGGTATCATTCGTTCAAAAATTTTAATATAAACCCTTTTTCTGTCATCTTGACCGGCATCGCGCCACCATGAAGAAACGCCTTGTTCCATCTCATTGTTTCCTGAAATAATTGCTAAAGAAGCGTGATGACGAATGCGCATAAGATTTTCGCGAACCTCTTGCGCAATACTGTGATGTATAGATTCATAACTCGGAATTGCCATACATGCAAACATTAAATCACAGAAAACAATAAGACCATATTCGTCACAAGCATCAAAGAAATAGTTGTGGGGGTAAAAACCGCCACCCCAAACACGAATAGCATTAAAGTTACAGTCGCGACATTGTTTTATAAGATTATATGTGCGTTCTTTGCTGTAACGGGAGAAAATATTATCTTCAGGTATGTAGTCGGCACCCATGGCAAAAAAGCGAATTCCGTTAACCTCGTGGCAGAAACTTTCGCCCCATTCATCTTTTTCTCTTATAAGTTTTAAAGTTCTAAGGCCGATACGTTTTGAATCGCAGTCAACAACCGCGTCGTTTTCAATAAGTTCTATGTTAAAGGTATAAAGATTTTGTTCACCAAAACCGTTAGGCCACCAAAGTTTTGCATCTGCAATTTCACTTTCGGTATTAGCAGGAAGTGAAATTTTATCACCGCTTGGAGCGATAACTGTTACGGCTATTTCGGCAGAGTTTTTTTCTGTCTTTACAGAAGGTGTAACAAAAACTTTTCCATTTTCGTGGCGTTGTGTAATATGAACGTCTTTAATGCGGTCGCTATCAACAGTTACAAGATAAATGTCTTTCCATATGCCTGCATCAGGTAGACGAGGACCCCAGTCCCAACCCATCATACAAGAAGCTTTTCTTAAATGTGCGTGTCCGAACAGAGTGTCACCATTTCCTGGAACATAATTTTTTTTGTGCATTTCACGTATAAACTTGTTTGGCGAAGAAAAAACAAGTTTTATGGAATTTTCGCCATTTTTTAAATTCTCAGTTACGTCAAACTCATAACTGCAGTGCATATTATCAGTGTGAGCAATAAATTTATTATTTATGTAAATATCACATAATGTGTCAAGGCCGTCGCAATGCAATAGCACAGGAAAGTTCGGCTTTTCAAAAAGGAAGTTTCTTGAGAACTCAAAATCATTTTCTAAAATATCGGTTGCAGCAATTTCATTGGTGCGGTAATAAGGGTCTTCCATAAGTTTATTTTCAAGTAAAAAGGAATAAACTGAGCCCGGAACATTACCATTACAGTCATAACCCCCGCCTGACATATTCCAACTGCCGTTAAGATTAAATTTTTTCATTAAAAAACCTCCCAAAACAAACAAAATCTGATGCAGAAGACAACCGAAAAAGCTGCTTAAAATAAAGGCTCGGATAGTTTGTGTTTGTTTACACACATTTTAACAGAATATAGGTGTGTTTTCAATGGATTTTTGGTATGAAAAAATGTAAGTTTCAGTCTAAAAACAAATATTATAACAGTTGACAAAAATATTATAGAAGTAGTAAAATATAAAAAGTAAATTGCATTATCACCCTGATAAGGAAGGAAAAATATGATTAAAATTGGTATTTATGGATACGGAAATCTTGCAAAGGGAGTGGAACTTGCAGTAAATGCGGCAGGAGATATGGAACTTGTTGCAATATTTACACGCCGTAATCCTGAGAGCATAAAAACAAATTCTGTTAACGTGCCGGTGGTAAGCACCGACAATGTGTTGGAATGGGCAGACAAAATTGACGTTATGGTAATCTGTGGCGGAAGCGCTACCGACCTACCAAAGCAAACACCGGAACTTGCTAAGTATTTCAACGTTGTTGATAGCTTTGATACTCACGCTAAAATCCCCGAGCATTTTGCCAAGGTAAACGAGACGGCACTCGGCTCAAAAAAGGTTGCCGTAATATCGGTTGGTTGGGATCCGGGTATGTTTTCTGTTAACAGAATGTATTCATCGGCTATTTTGCCTAACGGTAAGGATTATACTTTCTGGGGCAAGGGCGTAAGCCAAGGCCATTCTGATGCAATAAGAAGAATTCCTGGTGTAGCTGATGCTAAACAGTATACAGTTCCAATAGATTCTGCTTTAGAAGCAGTAAGAACAGGGGAGACACCTGACCTGACTGTTAGAGAAAAGCATTTAAGAGAGTGCTTTGTTGTTGCCGAAGAAGGCGCAGACCTTAAAAGAATTGAAAAAGAAATAGTAACAATGCCTAACTATTTTGCCGATTACGATACAACAGTTCACTTTATTACCCAGGAAGAAATGAGAGAAAATCATAGCGGTATTCCTCATGGCGGATTTGTTATCAGAAGCGGAAAAACCGGTTTAAACGTTGAAAATCAGCATATCATTGAGTATAGTCTAAAACTTGATTCAAATCCTGAGTTTACAGCATCTGTTCTTACCGCATACGCAAGAGCCGCCCACCGCCTGAATGAAAAAGGCGAAAGCGGTTGTATGACCGTGTTTGACATTGCTCCTAAATATCTGAGCGAGAAACCCTTTGAAGAACTTATTAAAACAATGCTATAACAAAAACCTCGGAGAAATCCGAGGTTTTTTGTTATCTAATATCATATACTCTTCGGAGACGAATTGTTTTAGGTGTCCCCTCAAGTATTTTTACGGTCTTTTGACCACCATTTAAATCAAAATAGTTTCTCTGGTCCACCAACCTGTGCTTATATAGTTATCTAACACGTCGTGGGTTAGTTCTTCGCAGCCGATGATTTTTTGCATCTTTTGATATGGGTGTTTTTCATCGAATTCGTCTTGTTAGGCTTGAGTCATTTTTAATACGTCCAAACCTTCATATTTTTTATAAATGTTATAAATGGCAAAAAACTCGTTGAAAGTAATGGCGTGGTCGCCGACTACTTTAGTTAATCCGACGCCATACATACCTTTAGAATACACCTTTGAATAAATATTGATATATAGCCAATCAACGTCATTTTGGCTTTTTGCTTTGCCCCAATTTACAAAGCCTTCGCTTTCAAGAAAATCATGTATAGCGGTTGATGACCAATCACCAATAATCCTCTTGTCCTTAACCAAAAAGCAAGATGCACCTGTGCCGATTTCTCTTTCTTTCATTCTGAATCACTCCTTACATTCCAAAGAAATAAAGAACGCCGTATAAAAGACTTAACAAACCAAAGAAAGTGAACATTTTTATAACTCCTTATTTATATTTTTTTGCTAACGCTAAAATTACTCCAAGAGGGAAATATAATAACGCCACAAAAATTCCTATTAATCCACATTTGATTTTCATTTTCAAGACTCCTTTTCTATTTTATGTTTTAATTCTAACATAGTTAGTGTCCCATAAAACGGACTTTGAGTTTAAAAAGCAAAAAGATTATAAAAGAAAAGCACCCCATTTTCGGTTGAAAATGGGGTGCTTTTTAAGTTTAAAAACTCAGTGTTTTTTCAGAGTTTGAAATCTAGCAAACACGCATGAATAAAGGGTTTGTTTAGGATTTCTTATTTCTGATCGCGGATTGCAGCCTGAGCAGCAGCGAGTCTAGCAATAGGCACGCGGAATGGTGAGCAGGATACATAGTCGAGGCCAATCTTGTGGCAGAACTCAACAGAAACAGGGTCTCCGCCGTGTTCACCGCAGATACCGCAGTGGATGGAAGGACGAGCCTTCTTACCAAGGGTAACAGCCATATCCATTAACTTACCAACGCCGTTCTGGTCAAGCTTAGCAAATGGGTCGTTCTCATAAATCTTAGCATCGTAGTAAGCGGTTAAGAACTTACCAGCATCGTCACGGCTGAATCCGAAGGTCATCTGGGTTAAGTCGTTGGTACCGAAGCAGAAGAATTCAGCCTCAGTTGCAACCTCATCAGCGGTGAGACAAGCTCTTGGGATTTCCATCATAGTACCAACTTCGTACTTAAGGTCAGAACCTGCAGCAGCGATTTCCGCATCAGCAGTAGCAACAACAACGTCCTTAACGTACTTAAGCTCTTTAACTTCGCCGGTAAGAGGAATCATGATTTCAGGAACTAAGTTCCAGTCAGGATGAGCCGAAGCCACCTTAATAGCTGCACGAATTACAGCGGTGGTCTGCATCTTAGCAATTTCAGGGTAAGTAACTGCAAGACGGCAGCCACGGTGACCCATCATGGGGTTAGACTCGTGAAGTCCGTTGATAACGTCCTTAATGTAAGCAACACTCTTGTTCATAGTGTTTGCGAGCTTCTCAATATCGGCTTCCTCGGTGGGAACGAACTCGTGAAGCGGGGGGTCAAGGAATCTGATAGTAACAGGGTTACCTTCAAGAGCTACGTAAAGCTTCTCGAAGTCGCTCTGCTGCATAGGAAGAATCTTCTCAAGTGCAGCCTCTCTTGCCTCTACGCTGTCAGCGCAAATCATTTCACGGAATGCATCGATTCTGCCTTCCTCAAAGAACATGTGCTCAGTACGGCAAAGACCGATACCCT
>JAZNBQ010000113.1:0-12708 GCA_045587065.1 Acutalibacteraceae bacterium
CTTCAAAATCCCGGTGTAGAAAAGGTTATATCAGAGGAACTTCCTAAGCTTAAAAAGTGCTTTTCAAAGCCTGTAATGGCAAACGTCAGCGGATTTTCGGTAGAAGACTACGCTTACACCTGTGAAAAATTAGATAGCCAAGACCAAATTGGTTGGTTCGAGGTTAATATCTCTTGCCCCAACGTTCATGGTGGGGGACTTGCTTTTGGAACTTCTGCTAAAAATGCCGAACTTGTAACAAAAGCAGTAAAGGCAGTAACAAAAAAGCCTGTTTATATTAAGCTTTCTCCCAACGTTACCGATATTACCGAGATAGCAAAGGCTTGCGAGGCAGCAGGAGCAGACGGAATCAGTCTTATAAATACCCTTCTTGGTATGAGAATAGACCTTAAAACCAAAAAACCGGTGGTTGCCAATAAAATGGGCGGATTTTCAGGCCCTGCCATTTTCCCTGTAGCTCTTAGAATGGTGTATCAGTGCTATGAAGCAGTGAAAATACCAATTATAGGAATGGGCGGCGTGTCAACTGCAGAGGATGTAATAGAAATGATGCTTGCAGGCGCTACCGCAGTAGAGGTAGGTGCCGCAAACCTTGTTAATCCTTTTGCCGCAAAAGATATTGTCCAGGGATTACCAAAAGCCATGGAAAAATATAAAATTAATAGTTTAAAAGATATAATAGGAGGAGCACACTAATGGGAAAAGACGTAATAATTGCATGTGATTTTAGTTCAAAAGAGGCTTGCCTTAGCTTCCTTGATAAATTCACAGATAAAAAGCCTTATGTAAAAATAGGAATGGAGCTTTTCTATTCAGCAGGTCCTGAAATAGTAAAAGAAATCAAAAAAAGAGGACATAAAATATTTCTTGATTTAAAACTCCACGATATTCCTAATACCGTTAAAAAATCAATGTCAGTTTTATCAAACTTAGATGTTGATATGACTAACCTCCACGCCGCAGGAACAATTTCCATGATGGAAGCAGCTCTAGAAGGACTTACACGTGCCGATGGTACAAGACCACTTCTTATCGCAGTAACTCAGCTAACAAGTACCGACCAGGAGAGAATGGAAAAAGACCTTCTCATAAAAGAGCCTATTGATAAAGTAGTAATGCACTATGCATCAAATGCCGCAAAGGCAGGTCTTGACGGAGTAGTTTGTTCTCCTCTGGAGGCAGAAAAGGTGCACGAAACCTGTGGTAAAAACTTCTTAACAGTAACACCCGGCGTTCGTTTTGCAGACGGAGATAAAGGCGACCAGAAGCGCGTTATGACTCCAAGCGAGGCTAAGAAAATCGGTTCAGACTATATTGTAGTAGGTCGTCCTATTACCGCCGCAGAAGATCCTGTTGCAGCGTATAACAGATGCGTTAGTGAATTTGTAGATTAGGAGAATAAAAATGGTAGAGTATAAAAGAGAATTTATAAAATTTCTAGAAGATGCAGGCGTTTTAAAGTTTGGCGATTTTACCGCTAAGTCAGGTAGAAAAATCCCATATTTTATTAACGCAGGAGACATTAAAACCGGCGCGCAGATTTCAAAACTCGGAGAGTTTTATTCCAAAGCCTATAAAGAAAAACTAGGAGAAAAGAAAGCCGTTTTATACGGCCCTGCATATAAGGGAATTCCCATTGCAGTATCTGTAGCAGTTGCTCTTGCAAAAGAGGGCTTGGACGTACCATTCTTCTTTAACAGAAAGGAAGAAAAGGACCATGGTGAAGGCGGAGTTTTCGTAGGCTATAAGCCACAAGAGGGCGAAGAAATTGTAATTGTAGAAGACGTTGTTACCGCAGGTACCGCTATCAGAGAAAGTATGGCAATTCTTTCTTCCTTAAAAGGCACCAAGGTAGCCGCAACCTTCGTTATGGTAGACCGCAAGGAAAAAGGCCAGACTGAAAAATCTGCAATAGCAGAGGTAGGGGAGGAATATGGTTTCCCTGTATATTCAGTAGTTGATGTCTATGACATTATAGAATATTTAGAAGAAGACCCTGCAAATAAAGAAAACGTTGACAGAATAAAGAAATATCTTGAAACTTACGGAGCAAAGGAATAATAAAATGAAAAGTCTTATTGATATACTTGACCTTTCTGTAGAAGAAATAGATAGCCTTATTAATACTGCAAACGACATAATGGCTAATCCCCAAAATTACGCCCATAAATGTCAGGGTAAAAAACTAGCAACCCTTTTTTTCGAGCCTTCAACAAGAACAAGACTTTCCTTTGAAGCGGCTATGTACGAGCTTGGAGGAAACGTTCTTGGATTTTCCGAGGCTCAAAGCTCATCCTCTTCCAAGGGAGAAAGCGTAGCAGATACCGTAAAAGTGGTAGGCTACTATGCAGATATTATCGCAATGCGCCATCCAAAAGAGGGCGCGCCACTTGTGGCTAGTTATAATGCAGGTATTCCTGTAATAAATGCAGGAGACGGCGGACACAACCACCCAACTCAGACTCTCACTGACCTTCTTACTATTAAAAGAGAAAAAGGCAGACTTGAAAATCTTACAGTTGGTTTTTGCGGAGATCTTAAGTTTGGCAGAACAGTACATTCCCTCATTGGCGCACTCTCACGCTATAAGAATGTAAAAATAGTTCTTATTTCTCCAAAAGAGCTTACCGTACCTGAGTATATAAAGAAAGAGGTTTTAGAGACTAAAAATATCGAGTTCGTAGAAACTACCGATTTAGAGGCCGCTATGCCTGAGCTTGATATACTCTATATGACAAGAGTTCAGCGTGAAAGATTCTTCAACGAACAGGATTATATAAGGCTTAAGGACAGTTATATCTTAAACCTTGAAAAGCTTAAGAATGCAAAATCAGACCTTTGCATTATGCATCCGCTGCCACGTGTAAATGAAATTGCCGTAGCAGTAGATAAAGATAGCCGTGCAAAATATTTTGAACAAGCCAAAAACGGTAAATATATTCGTATGGCACTTATTCTCAAACTTTTGGAGGTGGAGTAAATGCTAGTTAATCCTATTGAAAACGGTATAGTTCTTGACCATATAAAAGCAGGAAAAGGCATGGAACTCTATAAGGCACTAAATCTTGATAAACTAGGCTCTACCGTTGCTCTCATTATTAATGCTGACAGTAAAAAAATGGGTAAGAAAGATATTATAAAAATCGATGAGGCAATTGACCTTGATTTTAATGTCTTAGGTTTTATTGACCCTGATATTACAGTTAATATTATAAAGAATAGCAAAAACGAAAAACTTGCAAAAATTGAGCCACCACAGAGAATAACAAATCTTATTACCTGCAAAAACCCAAGATGCATAACCTCTACCGAACAAGAGTTAGACCACGTCTTTAAGCTTACCGACAGAGAAAATATGATTTATCGTTGCATCTATTGTGAATCTAAAGCAAAATAAAAAAAGCGCTACATTTTCAAAGAAATGTAGCGCTTTCTTTATATCTTAAAAGTTAAGTTTTTTAAGTTCCTGTTCTAAAACCTCTGCCATACGGTCGCCCATATAAGCATAGCCGGTTTCTGAAGGATGGGTTACGTCATAAATAAGCTCAACGTCCCATGTGTCCGAAGACACTAAAGAAACGTTTTCAACCTCTTTGCTAATAAGTTCAAATGCTTCATTGATACCGCGTCTGCGACAGTATTTGTCACTAAGTGCCTGTAGCATAAGTATAGGAGCATCAGGGTAAAGGCCTCGTATTTTTTTAACAAATTCAAGATAATGCTTAGTAAAAATGTTTATATTACCTCTGGACTCGTCTGTCGCACAGTCCAGATAATCATTAGTTCCGAGAAAGATAACCACAATATCAGGAATTCTAAAATACTCAAATTTATATGGCGTAAGGGTGGGAGAGTTTCCCATTAGTTCCAAGCCAAAATATGCGCTTTCCATACCGTGTCTGTTAGAAAGTAGGTTATAAGGTTTGTACCAACCCCAACCGTCAACCAAAGACATACCACCCTTAGCAACAACAGAAAAATCAACACCAAGTTTCATAGCAGAAGCAGAAGCATAACCTGGGTAGGCGGCTGTTATAGAGTCGCCTATAAAGTGAATGTATGGTTTCTTAGGAGTAGTAAACAGTTCTGCATTATCGCTTACAAAAATACCTTTAAAATGAAAAGACTGGAGGTTAATAGTTGATATTTTTAAAGTGTGTTTGCCATCGCTCAAGGTGAATTTATAACCTGTTTCGGTATTTTCAGGAGTAACCCTTTCACTATCAATATAGAAATAAACGTTTTTGTCGGTATGTCCTGCGACCTCAAGTTCCTTTCCCTCAAATCCTATCTCCGCAAAAGAAACAGTTCCGTAAGATACAAGCTCGTCCTCACTGTTTTCTTGCCAAACACCAAAAAATTTAAAATTTGGGTCTTTAAAAGATACAAATTTCATAAAACATACCTCCAACAGTTTTCTTAAATCATACCATAAGTAATAGTAGTTTACAAGGTGTTTATAGTAAACAAAAGTGTAAAAAAAGAAACAGTTCTTATTTTAGTATTATTTTAATCCTGATAGGCTTTTTATATTTCTTAGCATATTCAATTATAGACCTTGTACCTCTGCTTTTTTCATCCCAAAAACAGATTACAAAATCACAAATATCTACCATTTGCTGGTTCCGTCTGGGTCCTGCACTTTTGCCATAGGTCTTCCAGTCGGCAGGGTGTTTTTCAACCAAAAATCCGTTTTCCTTTGCATAGCGTTCTCCTATGGCATCAGCACCACTTGCACATCCTGAAAGTATAACAATTTCGTTTTCTTTTCTAATATTGCTAAGGCAAAAATCTATATATTCCTTCGCTTCATCATAATTGTTATAATCTCTGCACCCTGCAATCACAACTCTTTTTGTGGGTAAATCTTTAAACATAAACACACCTCAATAAAAAAGCACACCCCGAAGAGTGTGCCGAAAAAGTGCCCCCTCAGTTTGTTGCGACGCAAACCGACTCCAGCGAAGGATAAGGGAAACACCTTTTACCAAGGTATTTTCCCTTCACTAGAGTCAATTATTCAGTTTGCGTCGCAAAAGTATTTTATCACAAAAGCAAAAATATTGCAACAAATAAAAAATACCGCATATTTTCATATGCGGTATTTTTTATATTATCTTACCATGCAAGTCCCATTGACATATGGTGGTCAAGAGTAAATTCGGTAACACCAAGGTCAATAAGTTTCATCATATGTGGACCGCTAACGCCGCCAAGCATTGCAGCAACAGAAACTAAGTAGCCTTCATTTTTTGCAGTAACAATTTTCTTTTCGGTAACTGCATGGCCAAAATATTCTATAACAACAGTTTGCTTTTCAGCATCGATTTCACACTCTTTTACCTTTTCGGCAGGGTCCCAAGTTTCCGCACCACCCTGAATAAGAATTCTGCCGGCAATTTCATTGCCAAAGACTTCGTTGCATATTTTGTTGGTATCGGGGTCAGAACTCTTAAGCCAGAAATGCTCAAGTAAGCGGTATTTTACAAGAAGGTTTTTCACATAAATCCATTGCTCTTTAGTGAGAGCGGGATGAACGGAAAAGACAGGTTGCATTCCGGTCATAGAGCAAATTCTGAAATATTCATCCATAGTAGGAACTCTGATATCGGCAAAAATTTCACTTCTTCTTCTCCAAGAAGCGCATAATTCCATGAGTTCATCGTATGTGAAGTCGGAAATAGGTTTGTCGTGTGGACCACCTTCTGCAATCACTGTTCCGTCATTCTCAACAAGCTCGGTTCTAACAGTCACATCATCGTGCATACAAACACCGATACCATCTTTTGTAAATTTAGGAACGGTAATACAACTGGTAAAACCTGCCTCTGCAGTAAGCTGCATTCCATAAGAATTAACAAAACCGCCGTGACCATGGTAACGAATTCCAATGTCCTTTTCTCTGTAGCCATAGTTTTGTTTTACTTTAATATTATTAATATAAAGGCGTACGCCCTCAGGAATTATAAAAGAAATTTTAACTGTAGTGTAAGGCCCAATGGTTGGAACTACGCGCCATTCTCTTCTATAAACCTGTCCCTTGTAACCGATTTCATAAACAGGAGAATAGAATAGTGTAATATCATCGTCGTTTACTATGCGAACCTGTGCAGTAGGAATAGCACCGTTTTCACTTTCATACTTAGCAATAGATGAAATAATAAAAAACTCAGATGTAAGGTCATCGGCCTTTAAATTAACGGCAAAACTTTTTGTAAAACTTCCGTCTTCGTTAGCAAAAGAAGAAAGCGCATCAACACTCAAATTATCAATATTAATTGTGTCAAATTGCATTGCTCTTAAAGAATAATCCATATAATCTTTAAATGGGTCAACTAAAGGGGTGTTTGATAATTCTTTCATAATAAAGAACCTCCGTATGTTTCTTTAAGTGCATTATACTACCTTGTAGTATTTTTTTCAACAAAAAAAGGCCTGAAAATTTTCAAGCCTTTTTCAATATAAAAATTATTTTGCGTTTTCTTCAACAGCAACTGCACAAGCAACTGTCATACCAACCATTGGGTTGTTACCAGCGCCGATAAGACCCATCATCTCAACGTGAGCAGGAACAGAAGAAGAACCTGCAAACTGAGCGTCACCATGCATACGGCCCATAGTATCGGTCATACCGTAAGAAGCAGGACCTGCAGCCATATTGTCAGGATGTAAGGTACGGCCTGTACCACCGCCTGAAGCAACAGAGAAGTAGTTAACACCATTCTCGTTACACCACTTTTTGTAGGTGCCTGCAACAGGATGTTGGAAACGAGTTGGGTTGGTGGAGTTACCGGTAATAGAAACGCCAACCTTTTCAAGTCTCATGATAGCAACGCCTTCAGGAACGTTGTCACTACCATAGCACTTAACGTCTGCACGAGGACCGTTGGAGAAAGCTTTTTCTGAAATAACCTTAACTTCCTCTGCATATGGGTCAAACTCGGTCTCTACGTAAGTAAATCCGTTAATTCTTGAAATGATGTAAGCGGCATCTTTGCCAAGACCGTTAAGAATAACGCGCAAGGGCTTAGTTCTAACCTTGTTAGCGTTAAGAGCAATCTTAATAGCACCTTCTGCTGCGGCAAAAGACTCGTGTCCTGCCAGGAAGCAGAAGCACTCGGTCTCCTCACTTAAAAGCATTTTACCAAGGTTACCGTGGCCAAGACCTACCTTGCGGTTTTCTGCAACAGAACCGGGGATACAGAAAGCCTGTAAACCAATACCGATAGCAGCAGCGGCGTCAGCAGCTTTTTTGCAGCCCTTCTTAATAGCAATAGCGCAACCTACAGTATAAGCCCACTTTGCATTCTCAAAGCAGATAGGCTGAGTTTCTTCAACGATTTTGTAAGGGTCAATGCCGTATGCATCGCAAATGTCCTTACACTCATCAATAGAGTTAATTCCAAATTCTTTAAGAGCAGCAAGAATTTTTGCTTCTCTTCTTTCATAACCTTCAAATTTAGCCATTATACATTACCTCCTCAATTATTCTTTACGGGGGTCAATGTACTTTGCAGCATCATTGAATCTTCCGTATGTACCTTTTGCCTTTTCGTAAGCTTCATTAGGCTCCATGCCCTTTTTAATGAAGTCGGTCATCTTTCCGAGAGATACGAACTCATAGCCGATAACCTCATTGTTCTCATCAAGAGCCATTCTTGTGCAATAGCCCTCGGTCATTTCAAGGTAACGAACACCCTTAGCCTTAGTACCATACATAGTACCAACCATTGAACGTTCACCTTTACCAAGGTCTTCCATACCTGCGCCGATTACAAGGCCGTCTTCAGAGAAAGCAGACTGGCTTCTACCGTAAACGATTTGTAAGAAAAGCTCACGCATAGCGGTATTAATAGCATCACAAACGAGGTCGGTGTTTAAAGCCTCTAAAAGAGTCTTGCCGGGAAGAATTTCTGCTGCCATAGCTGCAGAGTGAGTCATACCTGAGCAACCGATAGTCTCAACAAGAGCTTCTTCGATGATACCTTCTTTAACATTTAAAGAAAGCTTGCAAGCACCCTGCTGAGGAGCACACCAGCCAACACCGTGTGTGTAAGCGGAGATGTCTTTAATTTCTTTTGCTTGTACCCATTTGCCTTCTTCGGGAATAGGAGCAGGTCCGTGGTGAGGGCCCTTGGCAACGGTACACATGTTTTGAACTTCTAAAGAATAATTCATAGTGTTTTTCTCCTTTTGATTTTTGCCGAAATTTGTATTTTGTTCATACAAAAACAGTATACCAAAAAATTTAACAAATTACAAGAGGAAAGAGACTATTTAATTTAATTTTTTCTTGTATTGAACTAAGAAAAATAATATGGTATATTTGTAATAAATAAAGCATATAAATAAAGGTGGATATGACAATGTTTAGAACTATTGAACCTAAGATGATTAAAGACAATTTAATAAAGTGTATTGCAGATGAATGGATGCTTCTGACCGCAGGAAACAAAGAGAGCTATAATATGATGACTGCTTCCTGGGGTTTTATGGGAGAAATGTGGGGAGAAGACAGTGTAGCCGTAGTTGTAAGACCTCAGAGATATACAATGGAGTTTATAGACGCTCAGGATTATTTCACCATTTCTTTTTACGGAGATAATAAGGACATCCATAAAGTATGCGGAAGTAAAAGCGGCAGAGATGTTGATAAAACCAAGGAGACAGGACTAACACCTATTGTCAATGATAAATACGTGTATTTTGGTGAGGCAAGAATGGTTTTAGTTGTAAAAAAGCAGTTTGTTCAGCCCCTTTCCCAAGAAGGCTTTTTAGACAAGGAAATTATTGATAAGTGGTACCCCTCAAAAGATTACCATAATCTTATAATAGGAAGAATAGAGAAGGTTTTAGTAAAAGAATAAATTTAAAACTCCTGATAAAAATCAGGAGTTTTTTACAATTAATTCCATAAAAAATATGTCGATTTTAGGTTGAAAAAATCATAACAATATGGTACATTTTAAAATAGGTGATAAAATGAAAAAATATAAGGCTATTAAAGTAATTGGCATAGTCTTTGGGTCAATTATTTTATTAGCAATGTTGTGCTATTTTTTTACAGTGAATGTTAATATAAAGTTAAAAGGAGAAAAATCCGTTTTTGTAGAGGTCAATACCGATTACATTGATGAGGGAGTAGACGCAGGTTTCAGCTGTCTCTGGTTTAATTTTCCTTTGGAATTTTCTTGCAAAAATATCGTTGACACAAAAACCATAGGCGAATATACGGTAACCTATAGCGCAAATAAGTGGGGTAAAAGCAAAACTGTTACAAGAAACGTTACAGTAGAAGACAGTATACCGCCTGATATTATAGTAACCTCAACAACAGTAAACGTAGGAGCAAGTAAAAAACCCATAACTGCAGACAAAATTGATTTTAAATTCACTGCAAAAGACAATTTCGACGGCGATATAACAGAGAAGGTAGAAAAAGAAGTTGAGGGAGATATCTTAAAACTTACCGCTACCGATTCTTCAGGTAATACCACCATTGGCGAAATAAAAATAGTTTATGTAGACGATGTAAAACCTAAGCTTTCTTTAAAGGGTAGTTCTTTAATGTACGTAAAATCCGGCACAAAATTTTCAGACCCGGGCTATACCGCTACTGATAATATCGACGGAAATATTACCTCTAAGGTTGAGGTTACAGGACTTCCCAATATGTCTAAATCAGGTATATATATGGTTACATATTCTGTGGAAGATTCATCAGGCAACAAAACAAAGGCAACAAGAAAGGTTGCGGTTTATAAAGCCGGTTATGCAGATGCTTATAAAACTGTAGAGCCTAACGGCAAAACTGTTTATTTGACCTTCGACGATGGTCCGGGGCCATATACTGCAGAGCTTTTAAACATCTTAAAAAGCTATAACGTAAAGGCAACGTTTTTCGTTACAAATCAGTTTCCGCAGTACGCAAACCTTATTGGAAGAGCCCACAGAGAAGGTCATGCCATAGGCGTTCACACCTACACTCATCAGTGGTCTGTTTATTCAAGTGTAGACAGTTATGTTTCCGATTTTAATAAGATGCATAACCTAATAAAGAATCAAACAGGAATAGATACCAAAATTTTCAGGTTTCCTGGTGGCGCCAATAATACGGTAAGTAAAAAATACGCCAAAGGAGTAGTTTCGGCAATAGCCTCAAAATTGACGGCAGAGGGCTATGTTTATTTTGATTGGAACAGCGATTGCAGAGACACCTCTACAACCAGTGTCAGCAAAATAACAAATACAGTAATCAGCCAGATTTCAGGTAAAAAACACGCAGTTGTTTTAATGCACGATATCAAACGTGCTACAGTAGCGGCAGTTCCTTCTATTATAGAATATTGCCTCTCTCACGGTTATAATTTAGACGTTATAACTACCCAAACGCCTCCGGTTCATTTGCCTATAGCAAATTAAAAAAAGCCGTCGAAAGACGGCTTTAAAACTATCTGTTCTGATTGTTTTCTTGATTCTTGTTATCGTTCTTGTTCTGATTATTCTTATTCTGGTTGTTATTCTTGTTCTGGTTGTTGTTTTGGTTGTTGTTTTGGTTGTTTTGATTATTCACAAAAATCACCCCGCTTTCAGTTTTATTATGGCTGAAAACGAGGTGATTATTCTTTAAATGGAAAAGAGTTTTATAGCGTTAGCTTTTGTAATTTCATATACGTTATCTAAAGGAATTTCTTTAATTTCACTAATTTTTTTTGCAACGTAGGGTATAAGAAAAGAGTTGTTAAGTTTTCCTCTGAAAGGTTCCGGAGAGAGATAAGGTCCGTCGGTTTCAAGAAGAATTTTGTCTAAAGAAACGTCTTCCACTACCTCTACAAGTCTACGGGCATTTTTGAAGGTAACAACGCCGCCGACGCCAATATACATTCCAAGCTTTATAATCTCTCTTGCCATCTCCACGCTGCCGGAAAAACAGTGAACAACACCCTTTGGCTTATATTTTTTTAAAATTTCCAGTGTGTCGGCATGAGCATCTCTGTCGTGCACGATTATTGGTAAATCATATTTTTTTGCAAGTTTAATTTGGGAAATAAAAGCCTCAATTTGACTTTCCTTATTTTCCTTGTTCCAGTAATAATCAAGACCAATTTCGCCTAAGGCTACAACCTTTTGGCATTTGAGCAGATTTTCTAAAGCTTCAAAATCAAGAGGTTCGTTGGTTATGTCTTGAGGATGAAATCCAACCGCAGCATAGCAACAGTCGTATTTGTTTGCAAGCTCAATATTTCTCTTTGAACTTGCAACTGTGCAACCGCAGTTAATTACCCCTTTAACCCCATAGGTCTTAAACTGAGAGAAAATTTCATCGAGGAAATTTTCATATTGTTCACTTGCATAATGACAATGGGTGTCAAAGATGCTGTCTGTCTGTGGAAAAAATTCAGGAACGGGGTAACTCATCGTACTTTGCTACCTGCAGGAATGCCGTCTGCAAAAATAACCTTAACGTCATTTTCTCCTGCATCTGCCGCTAAAATCATACCACAGCTTTCAACACCGCATAGAGTTGCAGGCTTGAGGTTAGAAACAAGAATTACAGTATGACCAATAAGGTCGTCAGGAGTATACCAAGCGGCAATACCTGATGCTACTGTACGGTCTTTTCCGCTACCGTCATCAAGGGTAAGTTTTAAAAGCTTTTTAGCCTTTTTAACAGGCTCGCAAGCCTTAATGTATGCAGTTTTAAGTTCAATCTTTGCAAAATCTTCAATAGAAATTTCTGCAAGTGTTGTAACGTTTTGAGTCGCCTTTTTCTCGGCCTCTTTAGCGGCTTCGGCTTCCTTTTGAATTTCCTCAAGTACTTTTGCAGCATCTAAACGCGCAAACAAAGGTGAAGCCTCGCCAACACTATATTCTTTTGTTGCGCCAAAATCAAAGCTATCGTTATCGCAAGATAATTGAGCAGCAATTTTTTCAGAGCAGTCAGGAATAACAGGTAAGAGAAGTCTACCTAAAACACGAATGCTCTCAAGAAGATTATAAAGCACAGTCTCTAAATAATCCTTACGGCTTTCGTCCTTAGCAAGTGCCCAAGGAGTAGTCTCGTCAATATATTTATTGCAACGCTTAGCAAAATTCATAACGATTTCACAAGCCTCTGCATTGTGATATAAATCCATAGCCTTGTAGTAATCTTCTACCGTTTTCTTTGCACAGGCAATTAAATCCTTGTCACAGTCCTGGGTAGGCTCTCCTGCTTTAACCTTTCCACCAAAATACTTGTTTGTCATAGCAATACTGCGGTTAACAAGATTTCCAAGTGTGTTAGCAAGGTCTGTGTTAAATTTGTTTATAAAGCTTTCGTAAGTGATGCTTCCGTCGTTGGTGAAAGAAATTTCAGAAAGGAGATAATATCTGACTGCATCAGATCCAAAACGAGCAGCAAGTTCATCGGCATAAATGGTGTTGCCTTTAGATTTGCTCATTTTGTCTTCTCCAACAAGAACCCAAGGATGACCGAGAACCTGTTTTGGAAGTGGCTCACCTAAAGCCATTAAGATAATTGGCCAGTAAATAGTATGGAAACGAACGATGTCTTTTCCTATAACGTGAAGGTCGGCAGGCCAGTATTTTTTATAGTGCTCAGAAGAGCCGTCAGGGTCGTAACCCATACCTGTAATGTAGTTTGAAAGAGCGTCAATCCATACGTAGATTACATGCTTGTCGTCAAAGCTTACAGGCACACCCCAC
>JAZNBQ010000114.1:0-7308 GCA_045587065.1 Acutalibacteraceae bacterium
AAAAGAATATCGCCACCCTCTGCTACGATATCACGAGCAAAAGTGTAAGCCTCGTTAAGTTTCTTAACGGTCTTCTGAAGGTCGATGATGTGAATTCCGTTTCTTTCTGTGAAGATGTACGGAGCCATCTTTGGGTTCCAACGTCTTGTCTGATGTCCGAAATGAACACCGGCTTCAAGAAGTTGTTTCATTGCGATAACTGACATTTTTATTTCCTCCTAAGGTTTTTCCTCCATTTCGTCATCGCCTGTGCACTAACCTTAAAATAAAGGCACCTTTCACAAACAGACGAAATGTGTGTTTTTTAGCCGCCACTTGGGCAGCCTATTGATTATATCACAGTATAAAATAATTTGCAAGAAAAATTTTCATTTATTTATATATGATATAAAATATACAATAAAAAGCCAACTTTATACCTTTAAATCGGCAATATTTTGTGTTGACTAAAGCCTCGACTTAATGTAAAATTATACTAATATGATAATAGTATTTTTTAAGGAGAGAAATTAAATGGCTTATTTTTTCGAAGGTACATCTCATACATTCAATGAATATCTTTTAGTTCCCGGATATTCTTCTTCCAAGTGCGTGCCTGCAAACGTATCTTTAAAGACACCATTGGTTAAATTTGAGAAAGGCAAGGAACCTGAAATATCTCTTAATATACCTCTTGTTTCTGCAATTATGCAGTCGGTATCCGGAGATAAAATGGCAGTAGCTCTGGCAAGAGAGGGCGGAGTGTCATTCATTTATGGTTCTCAGTCTATAGAAGACGAGGCAGCTATGGTTGCCCGTGCAAAGAACTTTAAAGCCGGATTTGTTGTAAGCGATTCCAATATTAAGGAAGACGCAACAATGGCAGACATTCTAAAGCTTAAAGAGGCAACAGGTCACGATACAATAGCAGTAACCGATGATGGTACAGCCAACGGCGTACTTTTAGGTATTGTAACAGATAGAGATTACAGAGTAAGTCGTTTAGACCCTAACACTCAGGTTAAGGAGTTTATGACTCCTTTCTCATCTCTTGTTTATGCTTATGAGGGCACAACCTTAAAAGAGGCAAACGATATAATTTGGGAACACAAAATCAATTCTCTTCCAATAATTGATAAAGATAACAGACTTAAATATATGGTTTTCCGTAAGGACTATGATTTCCACAAAGAAAACCCACTTGAGCTTTTAGACAGTGAAAAGCGTTACGTAGTAGGCGCCGGTATAAATACTCGCGATTATGCAGAAAGAGTTCCTGCTCTTGTAGAAGCAGGTGCAGACGTTCTTTGTATCGACTCTTCTGAAGGCTTTAGTGAGTGGCAGAAACTTACTATTGATTTTATCAGAAACAAATATGGTAACACCGTTAAGGTAGGAGCAGGAAACGTAGTAGACAGAGAAGGCTTTATGTTCCTTGCAGAAGCAGGTGCAGACTTTATTAAGGTTGGTATCGGCGGCGGTTCTATCTGCATCACTCGTGAAACAAAGGGCATCGGCCGCGGACAAGCTACCGCTCTTATTGATGTTTGCAAAGCCAGAGACGAGTATTTTGAAAAGACAGGTGTTTATATTCCTGTTTGCTCTGATGGTGGTATTGTTCACGACCATCATATGACCCTGGCACTTGCAATGGGAGCTGACTTTATTATGCTTGGCCGTTACTTTGCAAGATTTGATGAAAGCCCAACAAATAAAATTTCAATAAATGGAAATTACTATAAAGAGTATTGGGGCGAAGGTTCTAACAGAGCAAGAAACTGGCAGAGATATGACTTAGGCGGAGATAAAAAGCTCTCCTTCGAAGAAGGCGTAGATTCTTATGTTCCATATGCCGGTTCACTTAAAGATAACGTAAATCTTTCTCTCAGCAAGGTTAAATCTACAATGTGTAACTGTGGCGCTTTAACCATAGCAGAGCTTCAGGAAAAAGCAAAACTTACCCTTGTTTCAGCAACGAGTATAGTTGAAGGTGGCGCACACGACGTTATTCAAAAAGATACATCGGCTGCAATTAACAAATAACTTTCGGAGGCAATAATGGATTTAGAGTTGTTTGATTTTCTTTACCAAAACGTTCTTGCAATTAACTGGAAAATGTTGGTAATGTGGGCAATTGGCGGTATTTTAATATATCTTGCCATAAAAAAAGATATGGAGCCCACACTCCTTCTTCCAATGGGATTTGGAGCAATACTTGTAAACCTGCCTTTCTCAGGGGCTATCACACAGATGCTGGAGAATGGGGAAGAGGAAAAAGGAGCTTTGAGCGTTCTTTTTGACGCAGGTATAGCAAACGAACTGTTTCCGCTCCTTTTATTCATAGGAATAGGTGCGATGATAGATTTTGGCCCTATTCTTTCAAATCCTAAGTTAATGTTATTTGGTGCGGCAGCACAGTTTGGCATATTCTTTACCTTATGCCTTGCATCTATCTTCTTTGATATTAACGATGCCGCATCTATTGCAATTATCGGTGCCGCAGACGGACCAACTGCAATAGTTGTAGCGCAAAAACTGGATTCTACCTATCTTGGCGCAATAATGGTTGCAGCATATTCTTATATGGCGCTTGTTCCTATTATTCAGCCACCGGTTATCAAGCTTTTAACCACCAAAAAGGAAAGACTTATTCGTATGCCTTATTCACCTGCAAAGGTTTCTAAGCTGACACGAATTTTGTTCCCGATACTTCTAACAGTTATAGCAGGACTAATCGCTCCTGCATCGGTTTCTCTTGTAGGATTCCTTATGTTTGGTAACCTACTTCGTGAGTGCGGTGTTTTAAACCAACTTTCAGAAACTGCACAAAAGGTTCTTGCAAACCTTATTACGCTTTTCCTTGGTATTACTATTGCAACCAAAATGCAGGCAGACCAGTTCTTAAGTCTAGACACTCTTCTTATCATGGGACTTGGACTTTTTGCATTTATCTTCGATACCGCAGGCGGTGTAATTTTTGCAAAAATTGCAAACCTTTTCTTAAAAGAAAAAATCAATCCTATGATTGGTGCCGCAGGTATTTCCGCATTTCCAATGTCAGGCCGTGTAGTTCATAAAATGGGACAGGCCGAAGACAACCAAAACTTCCTTATGATGCATTCCATCGGCGTTAACGTTTCAGGACAAATCGCGTCGGTTATTGCAGGCGGAATGATTCTTAATTTCTTTATGTAATAAGGGAGGAAATGGAATATGTTGTTAGAAAAAATCGGTTTCTTAGGAAGCACTAAATATTTAGGCGTGGGAATGTTAGGCATTTTCGTAGCTATCGGATTAATTGTACTGGTTATTCTTCTGCTTAATAAATTTACTAAATAAAAAAATCCCCTTGTTAGACCAAATCTAACAAGGGGATTTTTGTTTTTTCTTTTACTGCCAGTAATCAGTTTTTTGCTCAAGGCCTATATCTTTTGCCTTAAATACAGGTGTAATACCAGCTTTAAGCTGCTTTTCATAATCTTTCAAAGCTCGGAAAGCATATTTGCCAAGGATTATAATAACCGGAATATTAATAAGGGTCATACCGCCCATGGTTATATCTGCAATATTCCATAACAGGTCGGCACTGAGTCCTGCGCCAATGAAAATTGCAAGAGAGGCAATTATGCGATATATAAGCATAAAGGTTTTACTTGGTTCTCTTCGTAGTATGTGAGCAAAGCATTTATCAACGTAGAATAGGTTTCCAAGGAGAGTTGTAAATGCAAAAAATACTAAAGATACAGTAATAAATATTGGGCCAAAATCTCCTAAAGCTGCCTTCATAGCTGCCTGAATGTAAGGAGCGCCTGAAAGCTCTTTAGTGGGTTCAACCCCTGAGCATATGCAGAAAAATGCAGTGGCACTGCAAACCAAAATGGTATCAATAAACACAGAAAGTATCTGAACAAGGCCTTGTTTTACAGGATGGCTTACCTCTGCCGATGCCGACGCGTTAGGAGCAGAACCTACACCGGCTTCATTGCTGAAAAGACCTCTTTTAATTCCATACATTACACAGGAACCGCCAAATCCACCGAAAATCGCAGAAAGGTCAAAAGCCTCTGTGAAAATTCTTGCCAGAATATTAGGAAGAGAGGCTATGTTAAGAAGGGTTATTATAAGGGCAACGCCTATATAGGCAATACCCATAACAGGAACTATAAAACTTGTAATTTTAACAATTCTTTTTCCGCCGCCAATGATACAGTAACCAACTAACACTGCAAGAACAAGACCAATAATCCAAGGAGAGGTTAACGGATTATAAAAATCATAAGCTGAAAAAGAAGACTGCAGATTGTAGGAAGCGAGCATATTAAAACCAAAGCCATAGGTTATAATAAGGAAAACAGAAAAAACAACCGCAAGGGCTCGGCTTCCAAGTCCGTTTTCAATATAGTATGCAGGACCGCCGTAACTTCCCTCAGGTCCTCTTTTTTTATAAATTTGGGCAAGGGTGCTTTCCACAAAAGCAGAAGAACTGCCGATAATAGCAATAATCCACATCCAAAAAACCGAACCGAACCCACCAAGACAAATAGCGGTTGAAACGCCTATAATGTTTCCTGTACCCACTCTTGAAGCGGTAGACACCATAAGAGCCTGGAAAGAGGAAACAGAGGTCTTATCCTTAGGTTTTTCGGTTACAGATTTTAGTTGTGCTTTAAATAGTCTGAACTGAGAAAAACGAGTTCTTACAGTAAAATAAAGACCGCTTAAAACAAGTAAAATAATTAAAATATAACTGTATAAGGCGTTGCTTATATTTGCGACAATTGCATCTAACATAATATCACCTTCTTTAAAACTGAGGTTAATTATATCAAAAAAATCATTAAAAATCAACTACGGATGAAATGGCTGGATTTATTGACAAAAAACCCCATTTGTGCTATACTTTTATCAATATTATGGGTTATTATGTGTAAAACTCGAAGGGAGATTAAATGACTGCTTTTTTTATTGCCCAATGTATAGCAGTAGTTATATGCATTATTGCTTGTGCCAGTTATTTTGCTAAAAGAAAAAGCGTATATTTATTTTTGCAACTTTTAGTTAATCTTCTTTACGGAACACAGTATTTGCTACTTGGACAACTTGCCGGTACTGTTAGTAACGGAGTGTCTTCTTTCAAATATGTTTATTTTATATATAAGGAGAAAACTGGTAAGGAGAACACCAAAAAAGAACTGTTGGTTTTTTTAATTTTAAGCGTAGTTCTGGGTGTATTTGCTATAGATAGTTGGTTTTCCGTCATACCTATAATCACTTCTCTGCTTTTTACCTATGCAATATGGCAGGAAAGTGAGATAGTTTTAAGAGCCGTGGTAATTTGCTGCAATATAATGTGGGTTATATTCAACCTTTTTGCAGGGGCATACGTTTCGGCAGCTTATGCATTAGCAGAAATGGTTTTTGCGGCAGTAACAATGATAAAAATTCTAAGGCAGAGGTGAGTCGCTTGAAAAAAATAAGAATTAAAAACGGCCTTGTTTTAATAAAAACAGATAGCGGCTATGAGACAAAAAATGCCGACGTTGTAATAAAAGATAACGTAATTGAAGAAATAACATCGGCCTCTGATTCCCAAGATAACGAAGAAACAGTGGATGCTCGGGGCAAACTTGTAATGCCGGGTCTTATTAATAATCATACTCATTTATACATGACAGCAATGAGAAATTTTGCCGACGATTTAGCCTTTGACGATTGGCTTTTTGGCAAAATAATGCCGGCAGAAAACAAGCTTTCAGAAGAATTTGCATATTATAGCTGCCTTCTTGGCACTATGGAAATGCTCAGTAGCGGAACTACCTGTTTTATGGATATGCATATGTTTAAAAATCAGTCCTGTAAAGCAGTGGATTTAAGCGGAATGAGAGCCTATATAGGCAGATGCGTAGTAGGTGAAGACCTTTACGGTGACGGAAAAAGCAGATTTGACGAGGCTCTTGCAGAACAAGAAGAGTTTGAGGGAGAGAGAATAAAATTTGTTTTATCTCCTCATGCCATATACTCTTGCTCAACAAAACTTTTAGAACAGATAAGAGATGAAGCGGCAAGCCGTAACATGTTAAAGCAGATTCATGCAAGTGAAAGCGATAATGAAATAAAAAACAGTATAGCAAAATTCGGTAAACGTCCCATTGAATATCTGGCAGATATGGGATTTTTGGACAATAAAACTTTACTTGCCCACTGTGTAAAGGTAAACGACTCAGAAATTGATATTATAAAGATTAAAAATGCTTCTGTGGTTACTAACCCTGCAAGTAATTTAAAGCTTGGCAATGGGGTTGCGCCTGTTGTGACAATGCTGAATAAAGGCGTTAACCTGTGCCTTGGTACAGATAGCGCCGCAAGTAATAATACCCTTAATATGTTCAGAGAAATGGGGATTTTCTCCCTTATTCATAAAGGCGTGAATTTTGACTCCAGTGTCCTTCCTTCTTCCACAGTTATAGATACGGCAACTGTCAATGCCGCAAAGGCAGTAGGCATGGAAGGAAAACTGGGCGAAATCAAAAAGGGCGCTTTGGCAGACCTTGTTTTAATTGATTTAGACAGACTGTCTTTGTTCCCACACAACAATATCGTGTCCTCTCTTTCCAACTCGGCAAATGGTACAGAGGTTTCTTCTGTTATGGTTGACGGCAAGTGGGTAATGAGAAACAACGAATATACAAATATAGACAAGGAAAAGGTTTTGTTCCAGGTAGATAGACTTGCAAAGAAATATCTTAACTAGGGGGTAGAAGCATGGCAGATAACAGGCCCATAGGAGTTTTTGATTCCGGCCTTGGCGGACTTACTGTCTTAAAAGAATTGGAAAAAGAATTGCCAAATGAGAGCTTTGTTTATTTTGGCAATACCGGCAGAGTGCCTTACGGTACAAAAAGCAATGCAATTATCAAACAGTACGCCATTCAGGATGAAAAGTTTCTTCTTTCTAAAGATGTTAAATATATAATTGCTGCCTGTGGAACGGTTAGTGCGGTTGCCTCTGATACGGCAAAGGATTTGCCTGTAAAATTTATGGGCGTAGTGGAAAATGCCGCTAAAGATGCAGTAAATAAAACAAAAAATAAAAAAATCGGCGTAATTGGCACCGCCGCAACTATAAACAATAAGGCTTATGAAAAATATATTTCAAAGCATTTGCCTGATGCAGAGGTTGTTTCGGTTGCTTGTCCTCTTTTTGTTCCGCTGGTAGAGTCAGGATGGATTTCAAAAGAAGACCCGGTGGTAAAAACCACGGCGCAAAGATATTTAGACCCCATTAAAGAAAAAGGCGTAGACACCCTTATTTTAGGGTGCACCCATTAT
>JAZNBQ010000115.1:0-6658 GCA_045587065.1 Acutalibacteraceae bacterium
TATAGCATACTTATTAACAATTTTCAATGACAACTTTAATAAATATTTATAATAAATATATATTATATATACAATTTAACATATTTTATGCTATTGACAATAAAAAAACTTTTTGTTATGATGAAAAAAGACTAAAATGGAGGATTTTTTAAATGAATTTCAGAAGGCTGTTTTCCTTTTTTATGACGTTAGTTTTGATTCTTGCTCTCTTTTCCGGATGTAAAGGAAAAAACAATCCGACTTTAGAGGAAGACCCCAAAGACATAGAGGAAACAAAGGTTGTTTTTTCTGAAAGTATAGAAAAAACAGAAAAGGTTGGCTTATATGAGTTGGGAACAGAAATAACAAAAAACAGAAGTAATATAAAAATTGTAGCAGGAGACGAAACTGCTTATCTGTGTTCTTTTGAAGAAAATGCTTTATCAGTAACTCATTTTTCTGTTTTTGAAAATAAAGTTCTTACAACCACAACACTAAACGGCACCGACTGGAATTACGGTGTCCTTATGAAAGACGAATTTTATGCAGTAGAGCTTTCATCCGCGACTCTTTACGTTTATGAAAGAACCGGCGGCAAAAAAAGTGAAATAAAGCTTGTCGAGGGTGCTTTAAGCTTTGCTTTCCTTGAAAGAAGCGGAAAGAATATAATTTACAAAAAGGCCGACAGCAATATAATTTACAAATATAATTTATCGTCAAAAGAAACAACAAATACAAAAGAAAGCTTTGATATAAAAGGAAATCCTTCCTATGATGAAAATGCAGTATATATAAAATGCTCAGACTCAAAAAGCTATAGTATTGCATTTAATGATTTAAAGGTAACAAAAACAAGAACAGAAACTTTCAGAGAATTTTTAGGCCCTGTGGGTGTTGCTACAGAGAAGAATTATTTTACAATTGCTTTTCTCAATACAGGCAAGGAAAAAATAATGATTGAAAAAAGAAACGCTGACGAAAAGCCGCTTTACGCCAATGAAACAAGGCTTATTACAAAGACTAACGACTTTTTCAGATGCTATACCTTTAGTAGCGGAACAATAACCGAAGAAATAGGAAGCGAAGACGAAACTGTTATAGACGCTCAGTTTTTAGGCGACGATTATATCTTTGCGGCAATAAAAAAAGACGATTCTTCAGAAAACGTTTACCGTTTACTCAAAATGAGTGAGGACGAAAAAACCTCCGGCGTGGTTTATAACCGACTTTTTGACTCTACAATTTATTCTACAACCTTTAATCAGGAAGGAAAGAACAAAACCGATACCGATAGAATTGCTTTCGATTACGGCGTAAGATTTTTATACGGCAAAATGGGAAGCGATTTTAAGTCCGATTTCTCCTATAAGATTGCCTCTGAAGAAGACGCACTGGCAAAACTTGCTATGGCCGAAAAGATTTTATCCATTGTTCCTACCGAACTTTTAAAAGAGGCCAACGACAATCGTGAAATCTGGGTATACCTTTGCAAAGGTCTCGACACCAAGGGTGTAGATTATACCAAAAATGCAGGACTTACAAAGATTTATAATCATAACGTTATATTCATTGACGTTGGAACAGACGACGAAACCTTTGCAGAGCTGTTTTGTCACCAAATCGCACACATCTTAGACAATTATATGCCTGAGAGTGTGTTGGCGCCCTTTAGTGAGCTTACACCAAGTGAATATAAGAAACCGGGCAACGACAAATATACTCAACAAAGCAGCGACGAAGAAATCTGGTTCTATAACAAGGATTGTAAAATAAGCGACAAGGAAGACAGAACCATAACCCTTGGAGAAATGTTTAACGCTATAATAAACTACACACCTACAGAAAAGTTTGTGGCTAAGGAAGTAAAAGCAAAAGCAGACTTTTTGGTAAAGGCAATAGTAAAAAGCTTCGATAGCTGCAAAGATAGTGACGGAGCCCCACTTAACGTATACTATACAAATTAAATTATAAAGACGCGCAAATCTGCGCGTCTTTTATTTTTTTATTGACATACTTAAACAAATCTGTTATACTGCAAAAGAGCAAGGAGGAATGGCTATGCTTTCAGGTGACAGAATAAAAAAGATAAGGAAATTACGAGGTTTAACCCAAAAAGAGCTGGGAATAGCCGTAGGTTTTGAAAGGGAGACCGCAGATATACGAATAGCACAATATGAATCCAATAACAGAACACCTAAAGCAAATTTGCTTAATGATATGGCAGAAGTTTTAGAGGTTTCTCCATACGCTTTGTCCGAGCCTCAGATTGAAACCAAATTAGGACTAATACATACCCTTTTTGCTATGGAAGACCTCTACGGACTGGAAATAAAAGAGGAAGACGGCAATATAGTTTTCTCTCTTCCAAAGCTTGACTCAAAGCAAAAGAAAGCCTTTTCAGTGTGGGCGGAAAAGAAACAGGATTTTGAAGATTTTATAATAGACGAGGAAGAATATGACCTTTTCAGATATTCCTTTAAAAATGCAGAAGACAAAGCAGTAAAGGAAAGAACACCCGTTACAAGAAAGCCCAAAAAGGAAAAACCCCAAGAGAAAAAGGAAGAATATTGGCTTTTATAAAAACAAAAAAGCAGTCGATTTTTATCGACTGCTTTTTATTATTACTTTAAATTAGTCGTACATACCTGCCTCGGTCATTTTTGCAATAGCATCAACAACGCTTTGTTTGTCCTCTTTGTATGTAACGCCGTACCAACGGTCAGGGGTTGATAAAACCTTTACCTTCTTTTCTCCTGCTTTAATCAGAGTGTCTATTTCAAGAGGAATAAAGAATTCTTTTTTAGGCTCGTTTATGTTTTCCTTTAAAAACTCTGCAAAGTCTTTTTCAAGATAGTTGAAAATGTCAGGTGTAAGACCCCACATATTCATAGAAACTAAGGTGTCAGGGTCCAGGGTTACAAGTTTGCCGTTTTCGTCTTCATATTGACAGTCTTTAATTTTTGTAACCTCTAAAACGTTGGAAAGATAGCCGTTTTCCTCGTCACAAACACCACGAGAAACGTAGCCGTTTTCGGTTAAAGTGTTTTTAAGCTTGAAGCCTACCATACAGTAGTCGCCGGTTTGCTTTTTAAGTTCCTCATACATAACCTTAAATGCAGTTTTTCCGTAATAGTCGTCTGCATTGATTACGGCAAAAGGCTCGTGAACTAAATCCTTACAAGCAAGAATTGCCTGACCTGTTCCCCATGGCTTTTCTCTAGTCTCCGGGCAAACAAAACCGGCGGGTAAATCACCTGTTTCCTGGAAAGCATAAAGTGTTTCTACTTTTTTAGATATGCGGTTTCCAACCAGCTCTTTAAAGTCTTTTTCAATGGCGTGTTTAATAACAAAAACAACCTTGTCAAAACCTGCGGCCATAGCGTCGTAAACAGAATAATCAACTATTGCCTCGCCGTTTTTTCCTACAGGCTCAGCTTGTTTAAGGCCACCAAAGCGACTGCCCATTCCTGCCGCCATTACTACTAACGTTGCATGAAAACTCATTTTTTATCATCCTTTTCTGAATTTTTGTTATCACTATTTGCAAAGCCTTGGGTGCTTTCCTTTAAAAATAAAATTTTAAAGGTCATAGCCAAAAGCTTAAGGTCCAAAAGTAAAGAATATTTTTCAATGTAAATCAGGTCCATTTTAAGCTTGTCGGCAGGAGCGGTGTTATATTTGCCGTAGACCTGCGCATAGCCTGTAAGGCCGGCTTTAACGCGGTGCCGCAGATTAAAATCAGGGTATAAAAGATTATACTCGTAAACGTTTTGCAGTCTTTCCGGTCTTGGACCCACAAGGGACATGTCCCCCAGAAAAATGTTAATCAGCTGAGGCAGCTCGTCTATGCGAAGAGGTCTGATGATTCTTCCGACCCTTGTGATTCTGTCATCGTTTTCCTCAGCTTTTTTAGCGCCGTTTTTTTCGGCGTCAGTTACCATACTGCGAAACTTTATAATGTTAAAAATCTTTCCGTCCTTGGTAACTCTGTTCTGCTTAAAGAAAACAGGCCCTTTGTCGTCAAGCTTTATAAAAATCATGGTTAAAAGGAAAACAGGACTGAAAAAAACAAGTCCCAAAAAGGAAAAAACAAGGTCCCAAAAACGTTTTACAGCTGCTTGTTCTACCGAAAGCCCACAGTTTTGGCACAAAAGAACAGGAGTGTCAAAAATCTGAATAGGGTTGGCGGTGCTAATTACAACCTCGGTGCTTGAGGGAAGAAGATAGGTACGCTTTTTTAAAGTGTAGCAGTATCTTAAAAGTTCTGTTTTTATGCCTTTTTCAATATCAGTAATAATAACTGCGTCAAAGCGGTCAATCTGTCTTTTTATATCGTCTATGTGTTTTCCTGCAATGGCAATCCCCTTTTCGATTTTAAATCTTTCGGGAATCTTGGTAAACTTGTTTATAAGCTTAAAGCCCTCTTCGTCGTCGCCGAAAATGGCAAGGGTTTTCCTTGCAGGATGAAGTTTGAAATAAATAAGATTTCCACAGTATGCGGAACACAAAATAAGAAAAAACTGAAATCCTGTGCAAAAAATAAAGGCAACAGGTAAAAGCAGTTCTCTGGCAATAAGGCAAAGCACCAGAAACATCATAAAATTGGCAACAACCGTTGCTAAAAAAAGATTATAAATTACCTCGTGCAGTCTGAAAATGCCAAACTTGAATCCGCCGTAAAGCTGAATAAAAACAAGAAGAAAAATCAGGTAAGAAAGAACAACCAAATAATTTCCGTTTTTAGAAAAGAGAGCTTTAGGGTAATGATTTTGCCAGGTATCTATAAAAGAAAAAACAAGGCTCGAAAGTATGAGGCCTTTTACTATAAACATTATGCTTTTATGGAATTTAAGTAAATTTTTCATAACAGCAACCCTTAAAAAGAAAGAATTTCCTTGGCTTTTCTTTAGAATATGCACTCAAAGACATAATTATTAAAACCGCCGAAAAACTTTCTTTCAGGTAAGTCTATCTTATTATAATATACCCTTTTTGTCAAGCAGAGTTGATATTTTGCCGAGAGTGTGTTAAAATATACAAAATGGGAAAAAGGAGCATTTTTATGAGTTTAACAAGCTACGCTACCATAATCAGCATTATTAAAGCGTTTCCTTCTTTTGGCAAGTATATAGGTTTCACACCTATAACAGACGGACACATTAACGACACTTTTGTAGTAGAATTTGAAACCAAAGAGAAAAAGACCGAAAGATTCCTTCTTCAGCGTATAAACACAAAGGTCTTTACAAACCCTGACCAGCTAATGGAGAATATAGTAAAGGTAACCAATTTTTTAAGGGAGCGCATTGCCTCAAGAGGCGGAGACACTATGCGCGAAACCCTTACGGTATACAAAACCAAAGCAGGAAAGAACTATTATAAAGACAGTCACGGTGGATGTTGGCGTCTTTATAACTACATAGAGGACACCTATAGCTTCAACGAGATTTCCTGTCCCGAAGTTTTTAAAAATGCCGCTATAACCTTTGGTGAGTTCCAAAAAGAACTTGCAGATTTTCCGGTAGAAGAGCTTTATGAAACCATTCCTAATTTCCACAATACAGTATCTCGTTTTAAAGATTTTGTAGGGGCAGTTTGCGAAAATGTCGCAGGCAGAAAGGAATCTGCTATTGAAGATATAGAGTTTGTACTTAACAGAGCAACCGACTGCATGACTCTTGTAAATCTTATAGACGAGGGAGAGCTTCCTTTAAGGGTTTCCCACAACGATACAAAGCTAAACAACATTCTTTTTGACAATGAGACAAATAAGGGTATTTGCGTGGTGGATTTAGATACCGTTATGCCGGGACTGAGCCTTTATGATTTCGGCGACAGCATTCGTTTTGGCGCATCCACTGCCGCAGAGGACGAAAGAGACCTGAGCAAAGTTCATTTAAGTCTGGAATTGTTTAAAAGCTACGTAGAGGGTTATTTACAGGCGGCAGGAACGGCTCTGACCGAAAAAGAAATTACCCTTCTCCCCTTTAGCGCAAAGCTTTTAACCTTGGAATGCGGAATGAGATTTTTAGCCGACTATCTTAACGGAGATACCTATTTTAAAATCGCATACCCTGACCACAATTTAGTTCGCGCCAGAACACAGTTTAAGCTTGTGAGCGAAATGGAAGAAAAGATGGCAGAAATGGACCAAATTGTAGAAACGGCAAGAAAAGAATTAGGTATATAAAATGGCAACACTTAACATTGTAATGGTAGAGCCGGAGATTCCTCAAAACACAGGCAACGTAGCAAGAACCTGTGCCGCAACAGGAGCAAGACTCCACCTTGTAGGGCCTATGGGCTTTAAAATTGACGATAAAAAGCTAAAAAGAGCAGGTCTCGATTATTGGCATCTTTTAGATATAACCTATTATGATAATCTGGAAGACTTTTTTGCCAAAAACAAGGGAGAGTTTTTCTACTTTACAACCAAGGCTCTACACACACATACCCAGATTAGTTACCCTGATAACGCGTATCTCTTTTTTGGGAAAGAAACAAAAGGACTTCCTGAGGAATTACTGCTGAAAAACAGGGAAAACTGTGTGAGAATTCCTATGGTAAGCGACGCCAGGAGTCTCAACCTCTCTAACAGTGTGGCAATAGGTGTTTATGAGGTTTTAAGGCAGTGGGACTACCCTGCTTTACAAAATTTCGGTCAGTTGCACAATTATAA
>JAZNBQ010000116.1:0-30690 GCA_045587065.1 Acutalibacteraceae bacterium
AGTTTATGATATTGAAAGCCAATGTATACAAGGTATGGCAGAATATTTTGACGAAGAAGCCTTTTCCAAGGCAGTGGACCTTCTTTTAAAGGCTGAGCGAATCGGCGCTTCAGGTTGCGGCCACAGTGGTATTATTTGTCAACATTTTGCTCATCTTATGTGTTGCGTAGAGCAACCTGCAAAGTTCATCTCCCCTGCTGAAGCAATTCACGGTGGAATGGGCTTCTTACAAAAGGGCGACGTTATTCTCTTTGCTTCCAGAGGCGGCAAAACAGGCGAGCTTCTTCCTATTCTTGACATTTGCAAGGCCAAGGGCGTAAAGATTATTACCGTAACCGAAAATCTTGAATCTCCTCTTGCAAAGGGTGCAGACGTGGTTCTAAAGCAATACGTTAATCGCGAGACCGATAAATACAACTCTCAGGGCACTACCTCTTCTACCTCTCTGGCAGTTATTTTCCACATGCTTCAAACTGCTATCATTGAGGAAAGCGGATACAAAAACGAGCAATTTGCTCTCATTCATCCGGGCGGAGCAGTAGGAGAAAGACTTAATAAGTAATTTAAATTTTATTAAAATTTTTAGGAGGATATAAAAATGGAATTTAAAGTTTATCAGAAAGAATTAGAGCTTCAATCCCGTGGTTGGATTCCAACCTTCCACGACATTTCTAAAGAGGTTAAAGAGATTGTTGCTGCTTCCGGTATCAAAAACGGTACTGTTGCAGTTGTTTCTCACCACACAACCTGCTCTGTAATGGTTCAAGAGTGTTCACACGATATCGATAGCTTCGACCTTGAGTTCTTACAGCATGACCTTCTCGATATTATGAGAAAGATGATTCCTGACTTTGCAGAGGAACATCAGTATCGTCATCCAGGCCCAATCCATGCTCAGTACGGCAGATGGGTAAACGAGCCCGGCGATTACTCCAGCATGAACACTGACGGACATCTCCGCAGCTGCTTCTTCGGCAGAAGTGAAACCCTTACCATTAAAGACGGTGTTGTAGACGGCGGCCAGTTCGCTCACGTTTACTTCATTGACTGGGACCACGTTATTGCTCGTCGCAGACAGGTTAACATCACTGTTATGGGTACTACCGAGGACGTAGAGTGCAGAAAGTTCAATGATGGTGCAGTAATTGATACACGTCATAAGTTTACTGATGAAGAAAAGGCTTACGATGTACATTACGACCTTCAGCAGCAGAGATAATTAAATACATATAAAAAAAGACGTTCCCTTGGGAACGTCTTTTTATTATACCTTAATTTCAAGAAATCTTGCTTGATAATCTTCTGTGAAATTCATTTTAATTAAATTTTTCTTGGTTTTTAATTTTACCTTATTGCAGGCAGGGTATGCAACCTTTGCAGATAAAATATTTTTATCAAGGGCAACGGTTTTTTCTCCCTTTTGGCCTAAATTCCAAACCGCAAGATAGATAGTATCGTCGGTTTTAAAGCCACTTGCAACAAACTTGTCTCCAAAGTTTGTAAAGCCGATTGGGAAACACGGCAAGGAACTTTCCTTTGCTTTGGAAAGCTCTTTAAAATAGGAAACTCCCTCTTTTACCAAAGCTTGTTTTTCGTCACTTAAAAGTTCCAGATGACTTGCCAGGTGCATTCTTCCAAGGAAGCTGTTTACCATATTCATAATAACTTGTTCATTGGAAACGTTTTTATCAACCCAATCAAACGTTGCCTCAAAGCCTTCTTCCATACCGTCAACAGGGTAACTCCAGACTGCCGCCTGTTCAGGCAGAACTGCAGATAACACATTTCCTGCTATATATGGATACCATTTATATTTTGTCTGGTCTGACGTGGAAACCAAGGGGAATTTAGACAATGTGAGATAATCCATTCTATGTCCGCCTGAGGCACAGGTTTCAAAAATGACTAACGGGTATTTCTCACGCAAAACATCAATCCAATCCAAGAAAGCTTTGGCAGACTGTTCTAATCCCTCTCCCAGTGAGTCACTTTGATAATCCGTTCCTGACCCTAAATCCTCGTTATAATCCATTTTTATATAGTCGGCGCCATACTCCTCTACCATTCTGCTGATAGCCTGAGTCATATATTCCCTAACCTTTTCATTTCTGAAATCAAGGAAATATCTTCCCATGGTGCAAACTTTTTTGCCGTTTCGTGTTATAAAGCAATTGTCGTCATAAAACTCCAGCATTTCTAGGCAGTCCTTGCCCACAACCTCAGGTTCAATCCAAAGACCTGCTTTCATACCCAGACTACGAATATAATCGGTTGTTTTTCTGACGCCTTCAGGAAAACGCGCGTTGCTTTCTTTCCACTGGCCAACATAGGGGTAAATTATGTTACCCGGTTCTTCGTTATGCCAACCACAATCAATAACGTAATATTCTATTCCCATTTTAGAAACTATGGGCGCATATTTTTTTGTAGCCTCTGCCTCAGGGCTATCCCAGGAAAGATGCATATACTCGTTAAATATTGTAGGTAAATCTTTGTCCGCAGAGCAAACTCCCTTTATTTGTCGGCGGTATTTTGTCATTTCCCCTATTACTCCGTCAAGAGAATGGGAAAAACTCAATGCCACACAAGGAGTGGTATAACTTTCGCCTTTGGCCAGATTTTTACTCCAGTTTCCGAAGTTTACGTTAGGTCCGCCAAGATAAAGATAAAGCTGGGTACCAATATCACTTATTTCATAATACCAGGAATGGTTGCTTTCAATCTGAAACATTGTAAAGCCGCCGTCATACTCTATAATTCCTTGAGGAAGTTCCTCTTTTGTAGACCAACTGCCCACGCTTCCTGAATAAAGCCTCTTGCTGCCCACACCTGCAAATCTTATAAGTCCTAAATCAAAAAAGGAGAGTTTTCTCGGCTGACACTCGGTATGATGGCCCTGATAAAATTTATACAAATACATATCTTTAGCGTCTTTTATGTCGCCAAGTCCGATACATTTAAAGGAAGAAACCTCATCCAGTGTTATTACCTCATCGCTTATGTTGGTAACCTTTGTAAAGGACCTTATTGTATTATTGTCGTCATATTTGATAAAGGTGCTTTCCACCTGAGCCAAGGAAGACCTCTGAACAATTTTTAATGTGTTTTGTTCTATTTTATGACTTATATAGGTAAGGTTATCTCCTTCAGAGGATTTAGACATTTTTATGCCGTGATGGGAGTTTTTGTGTTCTCCGGCAAGTTGAAGATGAACAAAGCCGTAAGAGGTAATCTTTTGCTCGTCAACCTTTTTAAAATTTCCGCATTTCGTCAGGTAAATTTTATCTTCTTCTATGTGGAATTCCAAGACTCCGAAACTAAAACTCATTTTTTCGCTCTCCTATGTAAAAAGGCAGGACTGTTTTGTGCCTGCCTTTATTGCCTTTTTTATATTATTTCTCCGCCTGCGGTTTTTATTGCCGCTTTTGCAAGTTCTAGAGTTGGGTCAACAGCCTTGCAGTCTAAATTATACATTTTTACTGCAAGAGGAAGCTCGGTGCAACCCAGAATCATAACCTGTGCACCCTTACTTTCCAAATCCTCTATTGCTTTTTTAACCTGGGTGGCATCAAAACCCTTAACCCCTGCTTTCACGCCCTTATAAATCATATCCATAACAGCCTTTTGACCTTCTGCCCCAGGAGAAACAAGTTCTACCGAGCTGCCTTCAAAGGTAGTTTTATATATGCCGCTTTGTATTGTGCCATCGGTGGCCAAAAGTCCCGCTTTTGTAATTCCCTGCTCTTTAAGAGCGTTAAGAGTAATCTGTAACATATTTAGAACAGGAATATTAACCTTTTTCTGCACTCTTTCGTGAAAATAATGCGCGGTATTACAAGGCATGATTAAAAAGTCTGCCCCCATTTTAGAAAGTCTCTTTGCGCTCTTTACAAGCTCTTTAACAGGGTCTTCGCCCTTTTCTAAAATGGCTTTGGTGCGGTCGGGAATATTTGTGTTATTATCTACAACAACACGTATATGCTCTTGGTCTTTTTCGGCTTTTGTGTTTAAAACTATTTTATTAAACAAATCCACCGTAGCAAGAGGTCCCATTCCGCCGATTATTCCAATCGTTTTCTTTTTCATTTTACTTTACTTAGAATGGGAAGTATTCTTTAATTTGCTCTTGGGTTATCTGCTTACCATATTCGCAAAGCTCATAAGCCTCGGCAAAGCGAACCTTTGAGCCCTTTTCTTCGCCATATTTTTTAATAAGCTCTTTTCTGAAACGAGCAGCAATTTTAGCGTATCTCGGAGCATAGCCTCTCTCTGCCTTCATAACCTCTTCGTCGGTTGTGTCGGCAGTAACTTCCATACCTTTAAGCCAAGCAAATCTCTCCTCTTTTCCTTCAGGAACAGTTTCGCCATAGGTGTAAGGAAGCCACTCGTAAACCTGAGAGACATTTATGTCTGCAATTTTAAGCTTCATATCAATCTCATCATCAATATCAACTACAACGTCAGGTCTGAAAGGTGGATTTGAAAATCTATCTTCGCTATAAACAATTACAGGCATAAAACGCATTGCAGGAACGTCAGGACACTCGTGGGGAACGGTTAGTATGTAAGAAGCGTCTTGAACCAACTGTCCTGATGCTCTGTGGTCTGCGTGATAATCGTTAGGTCTATGAGCAATAATCATATCAGGATTAAACTCTCTGATGTAACGAATAAGCTTTCTTCTGGTCTCTAAATCTGCAACTAATGTGCAGTCGTCGACATCCCATACGTCATAGGTGATGCCAAGTAATTTTGCAACTGCTTGTGACTCGCCGTATCTTCTTTCGGAAGTCTCTTTAGGAGTCATAATGTGATGTCCGCCGTTTCCGTTGCACATACTTAAAAAGCGCACCTCATGACCGAGTTTTACATACTTATAAGCAAGTCCGCCACGTTCAAACTCGTTATCGTCCTGGTGTGCACCAATCATTAAAATTTTCATAAAAATCACCTCTAAATTAATTATACTGCCCCTCACTTTTTATGTCAAGGGAAAGGGCATTAAATAACGATTTGTATTTTATTTTACACTTACATTTACTTTATCGTCATCTAAATATTCTATTCTGTCGCCGCTACAAGTAAGGGAATCTATATAGTGGAAATACTCCTTGTTAGATGCAAAAGGCGGTTTTGCTTCAGCAATAACCTTTTTAGCTCTTTTAGCAGAATCAGAAAGAAGAAGATATATCATACCAAGTTGGAGTTTCGCACTTCCCACACAGGCAGTTACAGGGTCTTGTATGTAATAATCTGCGCCGTGGCCGGTACCGATAGCACCCGGTATGTACGGCTGAATTGCCGGCATAACGCTGCAAAGGTCTCCCAAATCTGTGCTTCCTGAGTTCATTGTGTCGTCGTGCTCAAACTCGCGTTCAGGCAGCGCCAATTTAGCCGCTTCTTTTGTTACCTCAATTAAGTTTCTATCGTTCATAAGAGGCGCATAGCCGGGGAAGTCGTTAATGTCTACGTTAGCGCCAAGGGACAGTGCCGCACCGCACAAGGCTCTGTTTACTTTTTTATTATTCTTGGCAATTCCTTCAAAGGTTGCTCCTCTTACGTAGCTTTCCATTTCCACCGTTTCAGGAATAGCGTTTACCATTACTCCTCCATTGGTAATAATGGGATGAACTCTTATAATATCTTTTTCCTCAAAGGTTTCTCTTAAAGCGTTAATGGCATTAAGGCCGCAGTTTGCCGCATACAAGGCGTTTACTCCCTCCCAGCCTACTGCCGCGTGTGCCGCTTTGCCTTTAAAGGAGATTTTCTTTGCCATACATCCAACCGAGCCCATTTTAACGTTAAAGTTGCTTGATGCATGAACAAGGAAAGCCAGGTCAACGTCGTCGAAATAGCCACGGTATAGGAATTCCCCTTTACCGCCAAGGTATTTAATAACGCCTTCCTCTTTTAATTTACTTCTATATTCTATCTCTAAAAGTTCCTCTGCAGGAACTGCGCAAAGTTTGATTTTTCCGCAAAGGTCTTCTAAAACGCCAGGCTCTTTAAGGGCGGCGGCAACTCCTATAAGGGCGGCACACTGAACGTGGTGTCCGCAAGAGTGAACGGCGCCGGTATCGGGGTCTGCCTCTTTGTGCTCAGGACAGATGATAGAATCCATTTCTCCTAAAATAAGAATGGTAGGTCCTTCTTTTCCTGTATCTATAGTAGTATAAAAGCCGGGTATATTACCTGCTAGAGTCAGTTCATACCCTAAATCTTTAAAGATTTCTTCCATATACTTAGACGTTTTATATTCCTTAAAACCTGTTTCAGGGTTTTGCCAGATATAGCGCTCTGCGTCTAAAATTAATTTGCTGTGCTTTTTTGCCGCTTTTAATAATTTTTCCATACAAATCACCTTTGTTTCAGATAAGTCTCCGCACAGATTATAACACAATTTGAAGAATTATCAACAATTTTATTAACTATAATTTTGAATTTGTTGCACAATATATTAAAAAAGAGGCAACCGTCTTGATTATATCTGTTTTTTATGTTACAATACAAAAAACCGCCGGAGGTGTATTTTATGATTTCAACAAGTTTATCAGACGTTCGTTCTGACATTAGAGGAGAAATTTATTATAAAGCTTTAGATATGGAGAAAAAAGGAGAAAAGGTGTTAAAACTAAACACCGGCAATCCTGCGGCATTTGGATTTAAAATGCCTGACTCTATAAAAAAAGCCATTACCGATAACATTGATAAGTCTCTTGGCTACTGCGATATTAGAGGTATGATAGCCGCACGACAGGCTATTTGTAATTATCATTTAGAAAGCGGCATTAAAGACATTTGCCCTGACAACGTTTTTATAACCAACGGCGTAAGCGAAGCCGCTTATATGTCAATTACTGCTATTTGCAGTCCCGAAGACGAAATCCTTGTTCCAACTCCTTGCTATTCCCTTTGGGTTAATATGATTAGACTTTGCGGCGGAAAGGCAGTTTTTTATGATTGCCCCGAAGAAAAAGGTTGGCAGCCTGACCTTGATGACATTAAGGCAAACATCACTCCAAAAACAAAGGCTATTCTTCTTATAAATCCTAACAACCCAACAGGCGCAGTTTACTCAAAAGAGGTTGTAAAGGCAGTTTATGACCTTGCTAAAGAGAAAAATTTAATTATTCTTTCTGACGAAATTTATGACCGTTTAGTGTTTGCTGAAGCAAAGCACACCTGCACCGCTACTTTAGGAAACGACGTAACCATTATGACCTTTAACGGTCTTTCAAAATCCCACTGCATTTGCGGCATCAGATGCGGATGGCTTGTTGTTAGCGGAAGAGAAGAAAATAAAGCAAAGCTCGTTACCGCGCTTACAACAATTGCTTCTATTCGTCTTTGCTCCAACGCCGCAATGCAACTTGCAATTCCTGCCGCTTTAGATGACAGCGCTTATACTATAGAAATGATGTCACCGGGCGGAAGACTTTACGAGCAGAGAAAAACTGCAGTTGAAGAGTTTAATAAAATTGACGGTTTATCTGTTGTTCCAAACAACGCCGCTTTCTATTTATTCCCAAAAATTGACACTGCCGCTTTAGGCTTTAACACCGACAAAGAGTTTGCCATGAAGCTTCTTGAAGAAAAGAAAATCTTGGTTATTCCCGGAAGCGGATTCTACTGCAAGGATAATAACCATTTCAGAATTGTTGCTCTTCCTAACACAGAAGATTTACGCGCTGCAATAAAAGCAATTGGCGAGTTTATTAAGGAAAGACAGTAAACTAAACCCCTATTCTTTTGCCACGTCTGTGACGTTATAGAATAGGGGTTTTTCAGTAAACTTTAGTTTGTGCTAATATTTTTGTTGACTTTTGTTTCTTAACAGTTATAATGTTCTTAGAAATTACTAAAATTTTATAGTAAGGCGGTAAAATTTATGAACGATTTGTATGGCGTTTTCAAAAAATTTGCTAACGACAATTATCACGATGCTTTTGCAAAGTCTCTAAATTCGGCATATCTTACAACCGAAACAAAAAAGACCTTAAGACAGCTTCACGATGAGTTTGGTCACTATGCTCAACTGGTAATTCACAAGGACACTTGTTACGTTGCTTTTATGCACAACCCAGGTGGACACGATGACGATACAAGAGCAAAAAACATGGGTCTTACCATAGCTATTTTCCCTCTTGAAAAAGCTCTTTCAGAAGATTTTGACTACACTAAAGATGTAAAACACATTCGCGTAGGCGGTATTGGATCTACCTTTGCCGGTCATACAGCCAAGTCCGGAATCGTTTCTCAGTCCTTAGTTTTAATGGGAGATTTATTATATCTTATCTTTGGCCTTGACAGTGAAGAAGACCAGCAGTGGGGCTTATATGTAAACATTTTTGATACAACAAAAGAGGAATTTATTGATTGTTATCAATTAGGCCTTGATTACAAAGGCGATGTTACTCCTTACAATTACTCTGCAATGAATGACATTTATGTAAAAGAGGGCTATGCTGCAGTTGGTCCTTCTCAAATGCTTGTTTCTCATTGGAACGAATATAAGGGCGAATATTATACCACTATTGTTATTGATTCTAATAACGAAAGCGGTATGATTGTTAAAACCAAGGATTTTAAGACTATCGTGTTTGTTGATGTTGTAAAAGAAAACGAAAAAGGAAGCTGCGAGGTTGCAAGTGGTATTTACGATGGCAAAATGTATATTGCCTGCCGTCAAGTTTGGACTACCCCTTACCTGCACTTTATAAGATATGACCTTGAAACAGGCGCGTGGACCAATGCATACAAGATAGAAGACGGAAACTCTCGTCCAATGTTCTTTGTATATCACGACGAAATCTTCCTCTTTAACACTCTCGAGGAGCCTTTCGGCAGAAGATATTCAAACATCTCTAAAATCCGTACCATAAAGAATGCTCACAACGGCAAAAACGCACCTATCAATACTATCGCAACTATTTTCGAATGCGGCGACCACCACGTTTACTACATTTATAATGACAAAATTTATTTTACTGCCACCATTAAGAGCAGAATCCATTTCGGTGAGCTAAAATTAAAACAGTTCTCTCCTGAAAAGGTAAACAAGAAACTTTTGGAACTTTTTGAAGATGTAGAATAAAAAGAAAAACCGAGCTAACGGCTCGGTTTTATTTTTTATTTAATTATTGCAAAAATTAACGGTATTGTAAAGGCTGCAAGAATGTGAGAAACAACCGCCAGCCGCCTTTATTTATCTTGTAATATTTTATTGTCTAAACGTTTCTCACAAAAGTCAAGAAACTCGCTCCAGATTTGTTTATCTATAAACTTGTTTTCTCCTTTTTCTAGAAGAAGTTTTCCTTTAGTTTCGGTATCGTTATTCCAAACGTGGTTGCCAATAAATACGTCTACGTTTTCTTTTTTAAGTCTATGAATTGAGTTTCTGTAATCTTCTCTGCAACCCTCGTAGTCAAAGTGTCCTTTTACCATAGTATTAGCACCTGCACCGCCAAACATACCTACACGGTAGGTTGTACCGCCATCCTTTGTTTCAAAGAAAAAAGAGATTGTGCCTTTGGTATGACCTGGTGTTTCTAAAAAAGAGATGGTTGTGTTTCCAAGGGACAGGGTGTCACCGTCTTTAACTAAAATATCGGGGTCAAAAAAGGTTTTCGCCTTTTCCTCGTCATATCTTCCAATTAAAGTTTTTGCTCCTGTCAGTTCAACCATACCTTTAGTTCCTTGGGTATGGTCCCCGTGCCAGTGGGTGTTAATAATATATTTAATATCTTTAAGATTAAAACCTAACTCGCCAATAGATTCTATTACCAAATCCAAAGTGTTGGCGTAGCCTGTGTCTATTAAGATGAGTCCATCTCCTGTATCTATTAAATGACTGGAAGCCTGAAAAGTTCCCACAAAATAAACGTTTCCTATAATTTTAAAGGGCTTCATTTTGCCTTCTTGTGGGTTTTCTATTTTTCTTCTTTCAAACATGTTAAGCTCCCCTTACCTCAAGTTTTCTTATAATCTCGTCTCCTACTTCCTTGGTGGAATTAGTTCCACCTAAATCTGCAGTAAGAACTTTTTTCTCACAAAGAACTTCCTCAACACAGTCAATAAGAATTTTGCCCCAATTCTCATAGCCAAAGAAATCCAGCATCTGACTTGCAGACCATACGGTAGCCAAAGGATTAGCCTTGTTCTGTCCTGCAATATCAGGCGCAGAGCCGTGAATAGGCTCGAACATTGACGGAAATTTTCTTTCAGGGTTAATGTTTGCTCCTGCAGCAAGTCCCATTCCTCCTGCTATTGCGGCGCCAAGGTCGGTAAGAATATCGCCAAAAAGATTGGAAGTAACCACAACCTCAAAACGTTTTGGGTCTTTTATCATAAACATACTTGCAGCGTCAACCAAATAAGAATATGTTTTTACCTCTGGGTAATCCTTGCCAACTTCTGCAAAAATCCGGTCCCAGAAAACCATAGAATAATTAAGGGCATTTCCCTTGCTTATGCTTGTAAGGGTTTTGTTTTCTTTTTTTGCCAGTTCATAAGCATATCTAATAATTCTTTCGCATCCCATTCTTGAGAAAACGCCGTCCTGAATTACAACCTCGTTAGGTTTGTCCTTAAAAAGCCAACTGCCGCTTCCTGCATATTCGCCCTCACTGTTTTCACGAACAAACACCATATCAACGTCCTCTTCTTTAACGTCCTTTAATGGACAGGGGGCGCCCTTTATTAGTTTAACAGGTCTTAAGTTTACGTACTGGTCAAAGCTCTTGCGGATTTTAAGAAGCAAATCCCACAAAGAGATATGGTCGGGAACTCCCGGTGCACCCACTGCGCCAAGGAAAATAGCATCATAATCTAAGAGAGTTTCTATGCCGTCTTTGGGCATCATTTCTCCCTTTTCCAAATAATATTCACATCCCCAAGGAAACTGGGTAAACTCAAACTCAAAGCTGCCGTCAAGCTCTGCCACCTTTTTTAAGACCTTAACGCCCTCTGAAATAACCTCAGGACCAATTCCATCTCCGGGAATTACGGCTATTTTATATTTTTTCATAATACAAAGCTCCTTTTTTGTAAATAAACCTTGATATAATTAGTATAAAACACTATAATACATTTGTAAAATATATTTTTTATTTATGTTAATAGTTTAAAACTATAACAAGAGGTGTTTTATGACTTTAGACCAACTACGATATTTTGAGGCGGTTTGCAAATACGGTAGCGTAACTGAGGCGGCAAAGACTCTTAATATTTCTCAACCTTCGGTTTCCAACGCCCTTATAAAGCTTGAAAACGAATTTGGCTCACTGCTTTTTACTCGCGAAAACAAAAAAATGCTTCTTACCAAAGAAGGAACTATTCTTTTAGACCTTGCAAAAGAACTTATTTCAAATGCAGATAATTTGGTTAAAACCATGTCCTCTTTAAGTGAAACCAAGGAACTGAATTTAGGCGTTCCCCCTATGTTTAGTTCTCTTATTTTACCTATTATATATAAAAACTTTTTGGCTCGTCATCCTGATTTTAAGGTTAACATAGTCGAAGACGACCGCAAGGGGCTTATGAAAAAGCTTGATGACAATAGGATAAATATGGCCTTTCTTCCTCATAGTACACCTTTTGAAGACAAGTATAAAGCAAAAGAACTTACCTCACTTAATAACCTTTGTTGTGTAAGCAAAGAACATCCTTTAGCCAAAAACAAGACTGTTAGTGTAGATGATTTAAAGGACGAACCTTTAATACTCTTTAAAAACAGTTTCTTTCAGACCGAGCGACTTCTTGAAAGATTTAAGCAAAAAGGTATTACCCCAAATCTACTCTTAGATACGGCTCAGGTTTCCACTGTTGAAAATCTTGCCGCAAGTGGCCTTGCTGTTGGATTTGTTTTTGATTTTCTTCTAAAGTCAACGCCTGACCTTGTAGGAATCCCCCTTGACCCACCACTGCAAGCCAAGGTTAGCCTTGTGTGGAAGCAAAGTGAAAATTTAACCTCAGATATGAACCGATTTATTAAATTTATAGAAGAGTTTTCTCTTACGCTTTAAAATTAAAAGCCCCTGTTTAAACAGGGGCTTTTGTTATTTTATAGGCATCCAAACACGCATTTTGTTAAGTCCGCGATTTGCCCACATAAAGTACGGTATAAGTTTCACACTCTTTTTAACCTCTTTATATTCATCTGTAATGTACAGTTCATCAGGATTATCTAAGACCATTTCAAAACCTTTAGCCTCAACTGTATAAATTTTACCAAGGTCATCTGCCGCAGAGGTAAAACCGCCTATTTCTGCAGGAGTTTCCGCCTTTAGCTTTAATTTCTTAGATGAGTCAAAAGAAAAGGCAAAAACGTCTCCGTTGTCCTTTTCTTCGGAGCAATAAACCACAGGACCCACAGTTGCTGCCGCCATACCGCTGGTAGAGGTAACGTTAGAGTTAGCACGATTAAAGCGTGGGGTCATATCTAGTTTAATGGTTATTTCATCCCCTTGCTTTACGTCAAGGTAATAATAACCGTCTTTTAATTCCCCTTTATGAGATACAGAAAATTTCTTTAGCGTAAAGGAAGGAATATGTATTGCAAGTTTTGTAGCGCCTTTTTTTACTTTGTATTTTAATGTATCGCCAAAGGGATACGCGGTTTCTACGTCGATGCTTACCTGAGGTAACTCAAGCTCTCCTTCAATAAACATATTGGAATAAAGTACTCCGTCTTCCTCATCCCAACCGTATTTTGCCACCGATGCTAACAGTCTTGCGGCGTTTGGCGGACAACAAGCACAACCAAACCAACCGGGTCTTTGAGGTCGTACACACCAATGGGTAACAACCTTTTCTGCAACTCCGGGCATAACCTCTAAAGGATTAACATAGAAAAACTTTTTGCCGTCAAGTTCAACTCCTGCCAAAACAGTGTTGTAAATTGCCCTTTCCATAACATCGGCAATTCTTCCCTGACGACGAAGTTTTAGTAGTTTCGCGCCAAAAAATATAAGAGCAATAGAGGCACAAGTTTCGTTATATGCCGTATCGTTCGGCAAATGATAATCGGTAGTAAAAGCCTCCCCCTGATTTGTAGAGCCAATACCGCCAGTAATATACATACGGCGTTTTTCTATACTTTCAAAAAGTTTAAAGCATACCTCTTCAAGCTCTTTGTCTTCTGTATTTGCCGCAAGGTCTGCCATTCCTGTATAAAGATATACCGCTCTTACCGCGTGTCCCACAGCATCACTTTGCTCTCTTACAGGTTTATGGCTTACATAATATTCGTTATTGCAGTAGTCGTTTCTACCGTTGTTTTTATACTCATTAGGAAAGAAATCTCGGTCTACTCCCCTAACCTCAATAAAGTGTTTAGCAAGTTCTAAGTATTTTGGGTTTTGGGTTACTTTCCACAGTTTTAAAAGAGCAAGTTCTATCTCAGGGTGACCGGGATAGCCATCTCTTTTTTCAGTAACAAAAACACGATACAACATATCGGCATTTTTGCACATAACATCCAAGAGTTTTCTGCTTCCTGTTACATCATAAATGGCAACTGCCGCTTCCATCATGTGTCCTGCACAGTAAAGTTCGTGACCCATAGCAAGATATGTAAATTTTTTGTCGGGCGCATTTAGGGTATAATAGGTATCAAGGTATCCATCCGTTTCTTGTGCCTGGCCTATAAGGTCGCAAACCTGGTCAATGCGCTTTTCAAGGTCTTTATTTTCTTTAACCGCAAGAGAATAGGCTGACGCCTCAAGCCATTTTGCAACATCACTATCTAAATATAATGCTCCTTTATGCTCCCCGTCCTGAGGAATTTTGCCTGTTTTATTTAAAATAGCGGCATTCTTAAAGTTAGCAAAAGCGAAACTTGGTGCAATTCCCTCTATCTCGTTTCTAAGAGCCTTTTCTTGATAAGGAACTACCACGTCGCAAACTAAATTTGCGTATCTTGCAAAAAGTCCGTCAGTATATTTAAAATTTTTAAGCATAAAAAGCCTCCCATACACTTTTTTATAACTTTATTATAATGTAGAGAAGTATTGGTGTCTATGTAAAAACGCGAAACAAACGTGCACAAAAACGCAAAATTATTGACTTGTATAAAAGATTTTGTGTATAATAAAGAAAAGGGGCGCATTTGAATGATATATAATCTTGGTATAAGTGATAAAAGAAAAATCCAATGGGCAAGTGCTGTTTCACTACCAACACCAAAAATTCACGAAAAACGAAATCTTGAAGTCCACGACTTTATATATATGATTAAGGGCAGTTGGGAGATTTCCTTGGGAAAGGAAACATATTTAATGAAGCCTGACAGTGTGCTTTTTCTTCCTGCAGGAATTACGCATCAAGGTGTTTCTCCTTGCGCTCCAAACACTGAAATAATATATCTTCACATTTACCCCACAGACGAAGATGGAGTAGTTAACTCTTTAAAAACTCAAGACAGAAGCGTTACCATTAATAATTTTTTAAGCACCGAAGAACGTCCTATTATTAAAAAGCTGTTCCAAAGACTTCCTCAATTAACCAACGACCCCACCCTTTTCCTCGCTTACACTAACGTTCTTCTCTACGAGATTGGTGGCCTCTCCTTGTCTGCCACGACCTTAAGTGCGGCAGAGCAAATTAAAAAGTTTTTGCTAAGTTCCCCTCAAACTCCCTCTAATAAAGAGGTTGCAGAGCATTTTCACGTTAGCCTTAAAACCGCCGAAAACACCTTTTATGCCGCATACCAAATGCCTATGCACCAATTTGTTATAAGGCATAAGTTAGAAAGGGCAAAACAGTATTTGACAGATTTTCCCGAGACCTCACTTTGTGAACTTGCTCAAATTTTAAATTTTTATGATGAGCATCATTTAAGCCGTTCCTTTAAGAAAAATTTTGGCGTTTCTCCGAGGGAATACAAAAAACTGATTTTAAATAACAAAGCTAAATAAAAAAAGCCGTGACTTTCACGGCTTTTTATTTATATATTTGCTTTAATTTCTTCCAGTGTTGGAATAGACGATACTCCGCCGTGCTTCTTAGTAGAAAGTCCTGCGGCCACACAGGCAAATCTTACTATACTGCTAAGCTCCTCTTGGCTCAACTTTTCAAGCTCTTTATCTTTTTGCAAAAGCCCAAAGACTGCAGTGCCGCCAAAAATATCGCCTGCTCCTGTGGTGTCAACTACCTTTACATTTTCCAATGATGGCACGAAGCCTTTGGCAGATGCAGTTTTAAAATAGCATCCATCGGCGCCACAGGTAACAAAAACCACTTTTGCAGCAAAGTTATTAACAATATAGTCGGCTCCTTGTTCAGGAGTTAATCCAAAGAGAAAATCTACCTCGTTGTCACTTATTTTTACTACGTCTGCCTGATCTAGTCCCCATAAAATTTGCTCCCTTGCCTCATCAAGGCTATTCCACAAGGGCGGGCGCAAATTAGGGTCAAAGGTAATAAGCTTACCCTTTTCCTTTGCATACTCTACCGCTTTTATCGTAGCGGTGCGAGCCGGCTCGTGGGTTAGGGACAAGGTGCCAAAATGGAAGGCTTTTGCCTCGTCAATAAGAGATAAATCTATTTCCTCAAAGGTTATTGCCATATCGGCACCGGGTTTTCTCGCAAAGGAAAATTCGCGGTTACCTGTTTGGTCCAAGGTTACAAAGGCAAGGGTTGTAAAGACGTCGTCTGCCACAACAAGACCTTTGGTTTCAATATTTGCTTTTGCCATGGTGTTAATTAACGCTTTTCCAAAAGCATCGTTTCCTACCTTGCCAATAAGGGCGGCTTTTGCGCCGCAGTTGGTAAGTGCCGCCAAAAAGTTTGCAGGAGCTCCGCCCGGATGTGCCGACATGGTTGGGTAACCGTCTCCATCTACCTTTTCGCAAGTAAAATCTATAAGCAATTCGCCAAGCGCTACAACGTCAATCATTATATTTCTCCTTTATTTTGCTTTTGGGTACTCGTTACACAAGAGTCGATATGGCTCTTCGTCCTCTTCTATAGTAGGAAAACGACCCACAGGTGGATTAAAGCGGTTGTCGGTGTTGTCATCGTTACACTGACTGACCTCGCCAAGTAAAACGTCGCCGCTTCCTTCTTCTACCGCAAAATCGTGATAGAGGTTTTGCTGAATGTGAATGCTTTCTCCCGGTGTTAACCTAATTGCTGTTCCTGCAGGCACGGTATAGGTGCGACCGTCAGAATAAATTGTTACGTCGGATTCGTAGTCAATTTCCTCATCAGGTAAACTGTTGTAAACACGAATAAGAACGTTGCCGCCCCCACGGTTGATAATATCTTCGGTTTTATACCAATGGAAATGATTTGCTGCACGCTGACCCTCTTTTAAATAGAGCAGTTTTTCTGCATAAACTTTAGGGTACTTATCTGACATACTGCGGTTACCATTTCTAATGGTAATAAGAGAAAAGCCTAATTTGTTAAAATCTCCCATGCCAAAGTCGGTTATGTCCCAACCAAGCATACATTCGCGCACTTCGTCATATTCGTGGCCCACGTTTTTCCATTCTTCCGGTGTGAAATGACAAAAAGGTGGAAGAAAGCAACTGTATTTTTCGCACATTGCCTCTAATTCCTTTAAAGCCTTATTAATTTCTGATCGTTTCATATACAAACCTCTTTTTCTTTTAGTTTTCCAGTTCCATTTTAATATGAAGAACCCCTTCTTCTAAAAACTCATCGGACACTGCTTTAAAGCCCATTTTTTCATAGAATCCTGAAGCCTGTTTTTGAGAATTTACATAAATTTTCAGATTCGGCTCAACTTTCTTTATCTCGCTGATGGCAAAATCCAAAAGCATTGTCCCTAAGCCTTTTTTATGTGTTATAGAAAGCACTCTTCCTATTTTAACGGCTTTTTCGCTCTCGTCATAAAATGCTCTGAGGTAGGCTACAAGCTTATCATTCTCTTTTAAAATGAAGTGCTTGGAAACCTGGTCCATATCGTCCATGTCCTGACAGCGCATACCCTGTTCTACCACGAAAATCTCACAACGCGCCTTTAAAATATCATAAAGTTCCTCTTTTGATAGCTCCCCAAAAGTTTTCGCAACAAAATTCATATTATCACCTAAAATGATTATAGCATAAACCCAAACACAGAGCAAGAATTATAAAAAAAGAACAAAGATTTCTCTTTGTTCTTCTTACGCTTATTAATCAGTATTATTCCTCTTTTGAAAGCAATTTGTGGTTGCTTAAAAATGATAGAATAGTTGTTCCAAAGACGCTATTCCCCTTTTCGTCTTTTTGAGAAACATAGGCGCAGTGGGTACTGTTCATAACTTTAAGGTCTACGTTCTCGTTGTGTCCGAAATGGTTTAAGGTCTTTACCATTACCATGGTTTGCTCATAACGACCGAACATATCCTTATCAGAAACGATAAACAACATAGGAGAGTATTGTTCTGCCAATCCTACAAAAAACAGAGGGGCAGTTTCGTCCACAATTACTCTTCTGCTATCTTTTCCTGCTTCCTTTAATACGTTAAAATGGGCCGTTGGTTGACCTGCATCATGAATGTATGCATCAATATCCGTGGGTTTAAGCCCAACCTTTGCCAGATATTTGTCATCAAAACAAAGCATCATAGAAATATAACCGCCCGCACTGCTTCCGCCAACGAAAATTCTATTACATTTTCCGTATTTTGAAATATTTGCTTTCAGCCATGCAATTGCGGCAGCGCCGTCCTCTAGAAAATCAGGGAATTTTGCATTTGGGAATAAACGATATTCTACCGATGCAGTAGCCACGTTTTGTTCTGCCAGTGTCTCTGCAAAGACCTCAACGCCTCTGCGATTGCCTCCGACTAATCCACCGCCGTGGAAATAAACAAACAGGTCGAACTCCTCGCTTTCGGGCAAGTGCAAGTCCAAAAGCATATCGTTTGAGTAGTTTAAATCGTATTTGCTAATCATTTTATCACCTTTTGCTTATCAAATTTATAATTTATTTACAACATCTAAAATTTTCTCTAGAAGTATTGTATTGAAATTTTCAAATTCTTTTATCTTTATTTTTTTGCCGCTTATTGTACGCAACCAGGTTGCAGCCGCCGCAAATCTACCATAATCGAAGGATAAATGAAAACCATCTCGACAGAGGAAAAGTCCTCCTCTTTTGTAGTCAAAATCAGGCACCGTTTCTCGCAAGGTTTGAATAACTTCGCCCGTGGGAATTAACTCTGCTTCTATAGTTTTTGCAGCTTGTTCAGTCGCCCAATTTATACGTTCATACATCTTGGCTTGGTTGCTAGAATACCTTGCAAAATCCGGATGGGTTGAATCGTGCTCGTAAGCCCAGGTCTTGTGGAAATATATTTTTGCACTAGGTTGTTCCGCTTTTATTACCGAAACAAGTGACGATAAATACGGCTCGTAGGTTTCATAAAAACCGCTAAGTCCGCTTACTTGTTGCAGAGTGATTATGTCCCTTTTTTCAAGGCGTAACGCCTGGCCTATACTTACCTTTTTTTCTGCGGCCTCTCCGTTAATTTCATAATCATAATCTGCAGCATTTTCCTGCAACTTTTTCCAATGTGTTTCTAAACTGCAACCGCCGATATAAAGGTTTGCGGTCTCCACATCCATGCCGTTTTCTTTTGCTACTTTATGTAGCCATTTATGTGCGTCTTGTGAAAAACTATTTCCTATAGATAGGATTTTCATTTTCCACTCTCCTTGTCAAGTCTATAGTTTCTGACATAAAGGCACAAATCTGCTCCTACCATAATTAAATTCAACACGTAGAAGAAAAGCACATACCATTTTGAACCAATTGACATCATATATGCTTCGTTCATCAGTTTTGAAGCAATACCTGCTATGTAGCCAAAAAATATTAAACACAAAAAAGGTAGGCTTTTGCCTTTTGTTGTTCTCGCTTTGTAAGACTTAATAACGTTTAGCGGCCAAGAAGCCCCAAAGCTTACTATCATAATAACTTCTAAAATTTCTGCCATAAATATACCCCTTTCGTAAATTTATGTTACTGCTATTTTACCATAACGTAAAGCATTAAATCAATTATAGTACTATAACTTGAAAGTTATGGTTTTCTGTAGTATAATACCTAAAAAGGAAGTGCTTATTATGGAGATATTGCAGTTAAAGTATTTTTGCGATGCCGCGCAGACACAAAACTTTTCTATAACAGCAAAAAAGTTTTTAGTTCCGCCATCAAACATTTCGCAAACTATAAAACGTCTTGAAAAAGAACTTGAAACACAACTGTTTGAAAGACATGCTAACAAAATAAAGCTCAACGTTGCAGGAAAGTTTTTCTATAAAAACGCAACAACTGCCTTGGAATTACTTGAAAATGCAGAAAAGTCTCTGAAAAAATTACATGAAATAAAAAGATTAAAAATAAATATACATCTTTGCCGTCGCATCGTCATGGAGGTAATTGAAAAATTTAGACAAATCTACCCTGAAGTGTCTTTTATAACCACACATAACAGTGAGCAATTTTCTGACGAGTTTGACATTATAGTTACCGACAAAGAATTAACCCTTCCCTTTTCAAAAACCAAGGTGGCAGAAGAAAAGTTTTTGCTCGCCTATAATAAAAATAACTTTGAGTTTAATAACGACCTAAATCCTTTGAATCTTAAAGAATTGCCCTTTATTACCATGAACAGCAGTAGCAGTATTTATAAAAACTGCGTAAAAATTTGCAACCAACAAGGCTTTAATCCCAATATTGTCTTACAAAGTGAAGACCCTTTTTATATAAGAAAATGTGTCGAATTAGGGCTTGGTCTGGCAATTGTTCCCGAGCTTTCATGGCGAGGACAGTTCTCAGAAAATATAGCGCTAAAAAATATCGGTGAAAACAAAAGAAATATATATGTATACAAAAAATACGGCATAAACAAATATATTAATGAGTTTTCCACCATGTTAACAGAGCATTTTTCTTTGTAGCTGTATAGTTGAATTTTAATATGAAAAGAAAAAAAATAACAGATACTCAGAAGAGTATCTGTTATTTTTGGGTAGTTTGAACTTTATGACACGAATTGAAGGACTCTGAAAACCCAATATTTAATTATTTTTTTAGCAATTCTTGTTTTATCTTATCAAGCTTTCTCTTTCCTAAATAATAACCTAAAATTACAGCGCCTATTCTGAAAATTAGAAATACTACAAAAGGAATTATTAATCTAAAAAGAGCTACCTCGCTCAGGTCGGTAATCAATATTTCGGATACATAGCTTTGCCATAAAATACCCGACTCTGAAACACTTGCTCCCGCCGTATACATATAAAAGCCGTTTAAATATGATAAAACAAAATGCAAAAACACACCTATAATACAAGGGGAAATGAAATCTAAGAAACCGACAGTTTTAAAATCTATTTTTTCTTTGTAAAAACAATATGTAATAGCTATAATTTCTATAACAAAGCTCAAAACCGCAAAAATCCAGAGTTGTAGTATTTCGTTTTCAACAACAAGTCGAACTGGTATCATAAATAATAAGAGTATGAGCATTGATACAAAAATTGAAGCTTGAAACATTGCAAAATATTGCAATCCCTTGCCAATTACTCTTCCACCGTGTTGTGCTCTTTGTTTAAAGTTTTCTGAAGAAACAAGCCTATACACTATATTCCATATAAACGTGTTGATAGCTAAAAACACTAATACAGAGAGTAGTATTAAAATAATAGTGCCGACTATAAATTGTAATAATGGTGTTTCTATCGAAACTGCTACAGCCACAAAAAAGGGCAGAAGAATGGAAACAACTGCAAAAACATGAGCTCTGCTTTCTTCTGATTTTAATATCGTAAAATATGTTTTCCAAAAGCCAGAATATTTTATAGGGCAGATTTTATCGCACACGCTTTTATAACGAATTATTCCAACTACTAACAAATCAAAAAGCAGTGCTAATATTGCAAAAATGGTTGTACGTGTTGCTGAATAAAACTTATTCCCCGATAATAAAAAGTACCATGTGACACCGATGATACCAAATAACAAAAAATAATTAACAACAAAACCTAATGTAGAAAATATTTTCTTAAAATACAGCTTAAACATATTCATCCCCTCTTTAGATTTATTATATCATAAAACCAAAGGTGGAAGCCTTTGTAGCGGCAAAGCCGCTTGCCGCATCGCAATGCGGCGGTTTTATAGATTCAATGTTCTTAAACAAAAATCGCAGATTTTTAAATGCTTTTGCATTTCTACGGCGTACCACCGCCGTCGGTTTAAGGTCATTATATCATATAAAAAACACTATTGCAAGAAATTAATAAAAAGAACGAAGCGTAGGCTTCGTTCTTAAAATCATAATTATCAAAAATAACTGTGTTACAATCTCCCATGTTATAATTTAGGAATTAAACCTCAAAATCCAGACACATTCTCTTCTCTGTAAAAGGTCTCACAAAGGTATCTGCGACATGGACGTGTTCAGGGTGTATAGCATAATTTTTTAAAGACATCTCGTCCTCAAAAACTGAATATAACATTACGTCTGCAGTTGATGAAGCAAGCCCTGTGGTTTGAACACTGATTTCAATAAGACCAGGAATTTTGCCAAGCAGACCTTCTATTTCCCTTTTTATACCTGCTTTAACTACAGCATTATTGTGCTCTTCCTTTAATTTCCATAATATTACGTGCTTTACCATATCTTATCACCACTATAACAAAAGCCGTGAAATACACGGCTTTATATTTTTTTCAAACTACTCAATAGCATATTTTGACTTATACTCTTCGTACATTTCACTAAACTCTGTTTCACCGTTTGATTTAAGTTGATTCATATATTCATGTACTTCAAAAGAATCGTTTGTTATCTCAATAATGCAAACCGCTATATTAGAACAGTGGTCAGAAATTCTCTCAAAGTTGTTTGTAATATCAGACAGAACAAAACCTAGTTCCATTGTACAGTCACCCTGTCTGAGACGAGTGATATGTCCGCTCTTGATTTTTCTCTTTAATCTATCAATTACCTGCTCAAGAGGCTCTACTCGTTTTGCTGATTCTAAATCTTCATTAACAAGTATTTGGGTTGAAATCTCCAGAATTTCATCAACTGCATTAGCCATAATGCCAATATCTTTCTTGGCCTTATCTGAAAACTGAATTTGTTTATCATAAATTTCTTTTGCCGCCTCGGCGATATTAAGGGCATGGTCGGAAATTCTTTCAATATCTCCAATGCAATGAAGCAATTCGTTAACTACCCTACTATCTTTAGAAGAAATCTGACTTTCTGCAATTCGAACCAAATAGGTGCTTGTTTTATCTTCGTATTTATCAACAAGGCTTTCTAATCTTTTTACCTCATCAAATGCTTCTGAAGAAAAGTCATCCATGAGAGAAACAGCAATTTTATACGAATCATATGAAATCTTTGCCATATCATAAACAAGTTCTTTACATTTCTCAACTGCGAATGCAGGGATGTTTAAGAACCTCTCATCAAGAGTTGAAAAGACATCATGTTCCTTATCTGTCTTCTTATTAGGAATGGTTTTTATAGCAAGTTTTTCTAAAAGTGTGCAGAAAGGTAGAAGTATTACGGTTGATAAAATATTGAAGAGAGTATGAACAACCGCAATATCAAGAGCACCTGCATTATTTTGCATAAACTCAAATCCAATAATAGCATTTAGGCCATAGAAAACGCCCGCAACTATAACTACGCCAATTAACTTGATATAAAGACAACTCATTGCAACACGCTTTGATTCGGTATTTGCCTTTACTGAAGAAATTATAGGAGTTATGGTTGTACCGATATTTTGTCCTAAAATAACAGGAATTGCGGTAGAAAAAGGAATATTACAAGTTAGTGATAAAGCTTGTAAAACACCTACAGAAGCAGAAGAAGACTGAATAACTGCGGTAAAAATTGTTCCGAATAAAATTCCCACTACCGGATTAGAGAAAACAGTAAGCAGCTGAACGAAGGTTTCGTTATCTTTAAGGCCCTCCATAGCGCCACTCATTGCATCCATACCAAACATGAGTATTGCAAATCCCATAAGAATATAACCAGTGTTCTTTTTCTTATCGTTTTTAGCAACGACCATCATTAAAAAACCAATTAAAGCAAGTATAGGGGTAAACGATTCCGGCTTAAACAATCTGATAAGTATTGCGGTGCCCTGAATATCAGCTGTACTAAGTAGCCAGGCGGTAACGGTAGTACCTATATTAGCGCCCATAATTATACTTATTGTCTGGCCAAGTTTCATAATACCTGAGTTAACGAAGCCCACAAGCATAACCGTGGTTGCTGATGATGACTGAATTATAGCAGTAACGACAAAACCTAAAATAAAACCTTTTATTCTGGTAGACGTCAGTTTTGCAAGGGTAGATTCCAGTTTTCCGCCGGCAAGTTTTTTAAGGCTATCGCCCATCAAATCCATACCAAAAAGGAAAAGCGCTAATCCGCCAATCAAGGTTAATATAGAAAAGATATCCATAATTTGCTCCTTTTACATTCGTTGATTTATAATAACATATTTTTTTAAAAAAAACAATTAGTTTCGGTCAAAAAAATGCATAAAATGCAAAATATAGTAAAACTATTCATATTTATATGGTTTTTATTTAATAATTTTAAGTCATATTGAACTGTAAAATGCATAAAATTTAAATACTGAACTTTTGTGGGAGGCTATATATGAAAGAAAATTTGTCTCTTTGGCAGTTTGGCGGATTTGCATTTACAAGCCTTATGGGAACTATTCTGCATTTTCTATATGGTTGGACTGACAACTGTATTTTAGTAGCGCCGTTTGCAAGTATAAACGAATCCACCTGGGAACATATGAAACTTCTATATTTCCCTATGCTTATTTTCGCCATAATTCAAACAAAGTTTTTTGATTTGTACCAAAACTTTTGGTGTGTAAAGCTTTTGGGAATTATAATAGGTTTGATATTAATACCAATTTTATTTTACACCTACAATGGCGTTTTGGGGACATCAGGCACTTTTGTTAATATCGCAATATTTTTCATTGCCGCAGGCATAGCCTTTCTTGTTGAGTGGTTTTTGTTTAAAAATAGTTTTATTTATTGTAAACATTCTGTCTTTGCTTTTGTTGTAATCTGTTTTATATGTCTCTTATTTATAATCTTTACCTTTTATCCGCCAAAAATCCCGTTATTTCAGGACCCGTTAAACAAATAATTAAAAAACCGAACACAAAGGTGTTCGGTTTTTTAGATATTTAAATTACAATAGTTTCATCAGGCTTTACTGAATATAGTTTTCCGTCAACATCAAACCAGATAGTAAATAAGGTAGGGTTATAAACTATTCGGCCGTCAGCACTATATCTTAAGCTTTTATATGCATTTACATAATCACATATTTCAATATTGGTTGCAAACCAAAGGTTTTTATCAACGCTTAATTTTTTACAAATGTTTTCTATATGCTCCCAATTTTTATTTGTATCAAACTCAAAGCTATGTCCCCAAATGTAGAGAAGCCTTGGTACTCGTTTTGCGTCATAGGCATTCTCGGAAAAATCAATATTGAGGAATTTATCAATATACTCCATAATTTGTGGGTTATCGTGATGAGCAGAAGGAACCCAGGCATAAAAATCATCAGGCAACATAAAAGAATCATTATCACCCTCAAGAGTACGCGCATAAGCAATATCTAATTCTTTAAGATAGTTTTTAACCTCGTTAAAACATCCAAAATTACCCATCTGAGTTATTCCTGTATCAGGATAAGCCATTCCTCTGATTATAGAACCAGTTCTTTCTTCAAGTTCTAATCTACAATCAAGCACATCTTTTATGCCCTCAATTGCTCTGATATTTCCGTTGGCTCTATGCTTGGCGCCGTGAATTGCAATCTCATGACCATTTGACAAGAAGCACTCTATTAACTGCTCGTTAGTATACTTATGAGTTCGCATACTTGCACAGTTAAAATTAAAGGTAGCCTTCATATTGTATTTAGCAAACAATTCTGCCAAACGTTTGTCCTGGGAAACTCCATCATCATAGCTGAACGTAACTGCTTTTGCTTTGCCATCGGGGTACCTCATAAAAACGTATCGCATAATAATTGCCTCCAAAATCTAAACTAAGGTTATTATAACATATTAAAATACGTGTTGCAATGTATTAACTTGAATAAAATAAACCCCTGTTTAAAACAGGGGTTTATTTCTTATTATCCTAAAGCAACCATACTGAAAACAAGTGCAAACAAAGCAACTGTTTCGCAAAGACCTACAACGGTAATGTACTGAGAAAAACCTTTGCCTGTTTCTGCAAGAGCATCGGCACCTGCGGCACCTGCTTTACCCTGATATACAGCGGAAGCTGCCATAGCAATACCTGATGCTATGCCAAGTCCTAATAAAAATCCAGGGTCGGCAGTTGAAGCTTTCATCTGTTGCATTAAAAGAAAGCCGTAGATAGTCTGTGTAAGTGGAGCACCGGCAAATACTGTAAGAATAAATGGTGCTGCTTTATTGGTCATATAACACTTTTTCCAAGCTCCGATAGATGACTGACCTGCTATACCAATACCAATAGCAGAACCGATAGCGGCAAGACCCATAACCAAAGCTGTGCCTAATAATCCAAAATTCATAATTATTCTCCTTTTATTTTATTTAATCAAATGCTTGTTTTATTCTTCAAATGGTTTGAACTTATAACCACTCCAAGTCATACCTAAGTGCGATGAAAACTCCAGCGTATTAAGTCTAATTCCGTGCACTATAACAGATAAGACGTTGAGTATCATATTTAGTCCATGACCAAACACCAAAAGAATAATGGCAAGTAACATAAACATAAAATTGCCAAGCAAGGGGCCTGCAAGTTCATTAACTGTAGCGGAAATTGCGGCACCTGCAAGTCCTACCGCCCATAAGCGTATATAGGAAACAATGTCACTAAACAGATTAAAGATACCAAGTAAAACTGAAACGATATTTGAAAGACTTGATAATATTGATTTAATAACGCTTCCCTCGTAATTTGCAAAGATAAAACTTAGCACAAATCCCACAGCAACAAAAACAATAGCAATAGTTCCTACAGGTATACCGTTTATTATCAGATTAAAACTGAAAACTTGGCCGTTTACTACAAAGCTAAGAACCATATAGAACATTCCTATTAGTTCAACTGCAGAACCTATGTCTCCTATAACTTTTAGAGACTTTCGGTTTCTAATTGCACATTTAATGTGGGCTACGGTAAGCTGGACAAGAGCAAGAACGAAACACAAAATTTGTAAATTTTGTGCAGTTGTTAGCCCTGCGGTTCCGTTTGTCCACCAAGGGTACCATATCTTATCGGCATAAACGTTTGAAATTACCGGTATAGACAGTCCCTTAAGCCACTGAGGTAATTGCTCAGGACTAAGTCCAAACCACGTACAAGTAAGCGTTCCCCACAGTATTGTGGACAGTCCGAAAAGACCGATTAGAAGAAATGCCGGTTCAACACTCTTTTTGGAAATCAAGGATTTTATAATTGGAATTGCCACAACTCCGCTTATAAGAAGTCCGTAACCGCCATCTCCAAAAATAATTCCGAAGAAGATAAGAATAAAAGCCAAAAACCAACCGGAAATGTCATACTCAAAATAACCCGGAACAGTTCCTAAGAAATCAGTTAATGGGTAAATCAGACTGACAAACTTATTATTTTTAAGTTTTGTTGGAACGTTGTCTTCTTCGGTTGGGTCTTCTACGCAAAGTCCCCAAGAATTTACCCTTGATGCTTCTTGTAGTTGTGCTAGTTTTTCAGACTCTACAAATCCGCTAAAAAATACTACAGAAACAGTTTCATCATCAGATATAGCCTCGGACTCCATGCCTGTAGCATATGTTTCAAACTCAACCTTTTTGTCTAATGCTTTAATGGCATTCTTCATACTGTCTGCATAACAGGCGTAAGATAAAACTTGTTTATCAATTTCTGCTATACGTTCATTAAGCCGGAGAATTCTGTTTTTCATTTCCTCGGTTGACATTTTAGGAAGAGTTAATTCATAACTTGCTAAATTCGTTGGAAGCTCTTCCGTTTCTTTAAGCACCAAAAACTGAACCGCAGATTTACCCGTATAAAGCTTTATGGTTTTTAAAGAATCCGGCAAAGAATTATATTCTGCCTTGGGCATTTCGTAAAGTGCTATTTCTATACCCTTTGATTTTAAATCATTAATACTTTCAGGGTTAATATCACCCCAATTTTTAAGACTCTCTAGCTCATTATTAATGTTTATTCTCTCACTTAAAACAGAATTTTTATCTTCTGTTAACTTGTCGATTTCCAAAGCTTTTTTAAGTGCGGTTTCAACATCAACAGTTTCTTGTGCGACGCCTTTGGTTTTTCCAACCGAAAACAATGCTCGTTCAAGTACTACGATTTGCTCTTTATACTTATTGAGGTTTTCGCCTGAGCCCTCGCTTATCATAATATGAACAATACCAAGTTTACGAAGTTTTTTAAGTGTATCTTCTTTTTTATCTCCCAAAGTTATAAGAGAGATTTTTTTCATCGGTACTATCATAATGAATCCACCTCCGTTTCAGGAGTTTCGACATTACGAAGCGCAATTTTTCGTTTAGATATTTTTGAACGAACTACGGCATTTACCTGTTGGTCTGCCATATAAATTGATATTTTCTTAATATTTTTCTGAGTTTCAGGGATTTTTACCTTTTCAAACAGGTTTACTCTTTGTGAGGTGGCACGAAGCTCATACTCTAAAAGCTTTACCTGTTCATCTAACACCTCTGCCTCCAAATCAAGTAATATTGCCCTCTCCATATGATTTGCGGCAATATCAACCCATAAAGGCGTACTGTACAGGTCATAATCTCCTCTTGAAAAATCTGCTCCCTCAAAGACCGGAATATCAACACCTGCAATATTTCCTCTGCCTTTGCGAATGTTACTTACTGTTACTACGTTTTCAGGAAAAGCGGATTTCTCACTAAATACAGCAATCCAATCTTCAAAGCCTTTTTCAAGTAAGGTTTTTTCTTTTCGAACTGACTCAGCCTTAGCCTCAATAGTACGAATTTCTGTTTGGAGTTGTTGCTTTTTAAGTGTTAGAGTCGGCAAATATCTTCGGTACATCTTAAGAGCATCTTTTTGCACCTTTAACTCATTTTTGGTTAATTTGATTTTTGCCAAAATTCAGACCTCCTAACCTTTAGGCCAAAATTCATCAGTAAGGTCTGATTTAATTCCGGTTTCGTCTTTTTCAAAACAGTCGGCTAAGATTTCCCATCCCAAATCTAAAGCCTGTTCAAGAGAAAGGTTAACTGACAGGTCCATAAGTTTATTTTCAAAAAGCTCACCGTATTTCAGGAGTTTTTCATCCCAACGGTTCATAGAAAAGCCCATGTTTTTCTTTTCAAGTGTTTCTTTATAGGATGAATACATACGAATCATAGCATCCATAAGGGCACGATGGTCTTTTCTTGTTTTACCATTTACGTTTTGCTTTAGACGAGAGAGTGAACCAAAAGGCTCGATACGTCCGCCTTTAAGATAATACTGACCCTCTGTAATGTAGCCTGTATTATCTGGAACAGGATGAGTTACGTCGTCACCAGGCATTGTGGTAACTGCTAAAACAGTAACCGAGCCTGAGTCTGCAAAGTCAACTGCCTTTTCATAACGAGCAGCCAATTGTGAATAAAGGTCACCGGGGTAACCGCGGTTTGAAGGAACCTGTTCTTGAGTAATGGCAATTTCCTTCATTGCGTCTGCAAAGTTGGTCATATCGGTAAGAAGTACCAATACGTCTTTATCTTGCAGAGCAAACTGTTCGGCAACCGCTAGCACCATATCAGGAATCATCATACATTCAACAGTTGGGTCGGATGCTGTATGAATAAACATAACAGTTTTGCTAAGTGCTCCGCCTTTTGAAAGTTCATCTTTAAAATACAGAAAATCATCGTATTTAAGACCCATACCGCCAAGGACGATTACGTCTGCTTCTGCCTGCATGGCAATACGTGCAAGTAATTGGTTATACGGTTCTCCCGAAATGGAGAAAATAGGAAGTTTTTGTGAAACAACCAAGGTATTAAACATATCAATCATTGGTATGTTTGTTCTAAGCATTCTGTTGGCAAGTATACGCTTGGTAGGATTAACAGAGGGACCGCCAATAGCTTTCATATTATCGGTTAGAGCCGGGCCGCGATCTCTGGGCTCACCTGAGCCGTTGAAAATACGACCTAATAAATCCTCACTGAAAGATACGCGCATTTCGTGCCCTAAGAAACGAATTTCGTCTCCTGTGGAAATTCCCTGTCCACCTGCAAAAACCTGCAAGGAAACAATTTCTCCTTCGATTTTATTAACCTGTGCTAAGGATTTACCAAAACGAGTATTAATCTCTGCAAGTTCGTTATACTGAACGTCTGTTGCTCTGACGGTAATAACGTTACCAACAATAGATTCAATTCGGTTATATACTTTGTTCATCCTTATTCACCGTCCTTTAGTAGAAGCTGAGCATCATAGGTTAATTCGCCGTTACCCTCATTATATAGGGCATCAATTTGGGCTTCTGCTTCTTTAAATTCTTCACTTTGGAACTCTTTATAATTCCAGTCGATAAATCTCTGACGCATACGATTAAAGAAGGTACGAGCGTCGTCCTTACTTTTTAGTGAATAGTTACTGCCTAAAATGCAGATAAGTTTATCTGTAACGTAGCGTTGACGCGCGGTTCCGCAGTTTGCCTCAACCAAATCAAATGAGTTCTGTTGTAGGTATACCGCGTCAAGCATCTCTGATTTAAGGTAGGTTATATAATCCTCGAGGGTTGTTCCCTCTTCACCGATAACCTTCATCATCGAGTCAATTTCGCTACCAAAATGAAGAATATTTTTACAATATTCACTCTTTTCCCTATCAATAACGCTGTTATATTTAGACCAGGAAATAAGCGGGTCAATAGCAGGGTATTTTCTAGCGTCCGAACGTTCGCGTGAAAGTCCGTGGAAAGCGCCAACAACCTTAAGAGTTGCCTGAGTTACAGGTTCTTCAAAGTTACCGCCTGCAGGTGAAACTGTACCGCCAATGGTAACAGAGCCCTTGCTTCCGTCAGGCAAACGCACGTAGCCCGCTCTCTCGTAGAACGCCGCAATATATGATTCAAGATATGCAGGGAAAGCTTCTTCTCCGGGTATTTCTTCAAGTCGTCCTGACATTTCACGAAGAGCCTGTGCCCAACGAGAAGTAGAGTCTGCAAGAAGAAGAACGTTAAGCCCCATTTGACGATAATACTCTGCAAGTGTTACAGATGTATAAACCGATGCTTCACGAGAAGCAACAGGCATTGAAGAAGTATTACAAATGATAATTGTACGCTCCATTAGTGAACGACCAGTTTTAGGGTCGGTAAGCTCCGGAAACTCAGTCAGAGTTTCTACAACCTCACCTGCACGCTCACCACATGCAGCTATAATTACAATATCAACGTCGGCATATTTAGAAGTGGTGTGCTGTAAAACTGTTTTACCTGCACCGAAAGGACCAGGTGTACAATAAGTACCACCCTTTGCTACAGGAAAGAATGAGTCTACAAGTCGCACCTTGGTTTCCATTGTTTCTACAGGCGCAAGTCTTTCGCTATAACATCTGATTGCGCGTTTAACCGGCCATTTGAAAGACATTGTAACAGGAATTTCTCTACC
>JAZNBQ010000117.1:0-5369 GCA_045587065.1 Acutalibacteraceae bacterium
CTTGGCTTCTATCGGTATGGCAGAAACCGTTCACTCTGCCGCAAGAAACGAAAACATAACCGTTATTTTCGTAAACAATGCTATTTATGGTATGACAGGCGGTCAGATGGCTCCTACCAGCCTTCCTGGTCAGGTAACTCAGACCTCTCCTTACGGTCGTGACGTTGACCACTGCGGTTGGCCTATCAGAGTTTCTGAAATGCTTGCTACCCTTGAGGGTCCTGAATATATTACACGTGTTGCCGTTAACAACGTTAAAAACGTTATGCAGGCTAAAAAAGCTATTAAAAAAGCTTTCCAGAATCAGATTGACGGCAAGGGCTTCTCTTTAGTTGAGGTTGTTTCCGCTTGTCCTACTAACTGGGGTATGACTCCTCAAAAAGCGCTGGAGTGGGTTGAAAGCGATATGCTTCCCTTCTATCCTATCGGTGTCTACAAGGACAGAAGTGCTAAGAAGGAGGAGAGCAAATAATGAAAACCACACAAATCCTTATTGCAGGTTTTGGCGGACAGGGAATTTTGTTCGCAGGAAAATTCTTGGCTTATAAGGGCCTTACCGAAGATTTGCAGGTTTCCTGGCTTCCCTCTTACGGTCCTGAAATGCGAGGAGGTACTGCTAACTGTAATGTTATTATCTCCGATACTCCTGTTGGAAGTCCTATCATTACAACCCCTGACGTTTTGGTTGCAATGAACCTTCCTTCTCTTCAGAAATACGTTGACACAGTTGCTCCGGGCGGACAGATTTACGTTGACAGCGCTCTTATTGAAGAAAAGGTAACTCGCACAGACGTAGACGTTTTCTACATACCTGCAACTCAAATGGCAAAAAGTGAAGGCATAGCAACTCTTGCCAATATGATTATTATGGGACATCTTTTAGAAAACAACTCTGAGCTTTCTTTTGAAGGCACCGAAGAGGTTGTTAAAAAACTTGTTCCGCCCAAAAAGGCAGCTTTGGTTGAACTTAACCTTAAGGCTTTGACCCTTGGTAAAGAATATAAATAATTTGAAATAAATTTAGGAGGAAAAACAAATGAATGCAATGACAGAAATGAGCAATTATCGTCATGAAAAAGTGTTGTTTGTCAACAACGAAAAAGCTGGTCTTAAAGCTATAATAGCTGTACACAACACCAACCTCGGCCCCGCTATCGGCGGTTGCCGTTTATTCCCTTACGAGTCTTATGACGCAGCCCTCTTCGACGTATTACGTCTCTCTCGCGGAATGTCTCATAAGAACGCAGTAGCAGGTCTTCCTCACGGCGGCGGTAAGGGTGTTATCATCGCAGACCCCTCACAAAAAACTGAAGCTATGTTCGAAGCTTTTGCAGAGGCTGTTGAATACTTAGGCGGTCAGTACATAACTGCAGAAGACGTTAACACAACCTGCGATGACGCTATGGTAATGCTTCGCAAAACCAAGTATCTTTGCGGTCTTCCAATGAACAGTGGCGACCCATCTCCTTTCACTGCAAGAGGCGTTTGGCAGGGTATTAAAGCTACCGCTAAGGTTGCTCTCGGCACCGACAATTTAGAAGGTCTTACCATTGCCGTTCAGGGTCTTGGTAAGGTTGGCTTCGATTTGTGCCGTCTTTTACACGAAAGCGGAGCAAAACTAATTGTTGCTAACAGAAGCAACAAGGAAGCTCTTGATAAAGCTGCTGCAGAGTTTGGCGCAAAGGTTGTTGCTACAAACGAAATTTATGCTCAGGAATGTGATATTTTCTCACCAAACGCTATGGGCGCTATCTTAAATCCTGAAACCATTCCTACCTTAAAGTGTAAGGCAGTTGCAGGCGGTGCTAACAACCAGATTTTAGACGACGCTTCAGGTCTTGCTCTAAAGGCACGTGGCATCTTCTATGCTCCTGACTTTGTTATCAACGGCGGTGGCGTGATCAATGCTGCGGCAGAGGTAGACGGACCTTATAACAAGGAAGCTGTTCTTGAAAAGGTTGACAACATCTACAACAGCATTGAGCATATCCTTTCTGAGTCTAAGAAAACAGGCGAGCCTGAAGGCGTTATCGCTACTCGCTACGCTGAGTCTCTTATCTACAAGGATTAATTATAAACAAATTGTGCAAACGGCCTGGGCAAAACGCCCAAGCCGTTTTTATTTTGTAAGGACAAGGATTTCTTCGTCTTTTCCTCTGTCTTGCAACCAAGAAATATCTGTGTTATAATTTTAAACGTAGGACATACAATAATATCACTATTCCCTTAAAGGAAGTGTTTCGTTTTGAAAAAATCCTCTAAAGCTTTTTTAATAGGCGCAGGTGTGTTGGCGGCAGGTGCCGCGGCCCTTGGCGCACTCCACAACTACACAACAAATTATCTTGTGCAACTTGCCCTTAACCGAGAAGCACCAAAAGGCACCGAAAAGGAAAAAGAAAAGTTTCTTTCCTCAGGAGATATGTCTGAAATCATCAAAAAGATTTTAGATGCCTCAAAGCTTCTTGAAGAGACACCCCATCAGGTAATAGAAATTGAGGCTCAGGACGGTGAAAAGCTTGTAGGCCATTGGTACTGTCCGGAAAAGGCCAAAAGAGTCATTGTTGCTATGCACGGTTGGCGCTCTAATTGGGCGCAGGACTTTGGCGCCGCCGCTCCTTTTTGGTTTTCAAACGACTGCGCCGTTCTCCTGGCAGAGCAACGAGGACAGGGCAACAGTGGCGGCGAATATATGGGCTTCGGTCTTTTGGAACGTTTTGACTGTCTTGATTGGGTAAACTGGGTTAACGATAAAACAAAAGAAGAAATTCCTATTTATCTGGACGGCATCTCTATGGGAGGAGCTACTGTATTAATGACAACAGGTTTCGACCTTCCAAAAACCGTAAAGGGTGTTATTTCCGACTGTGCTTTTACCTCTCCTCACGCCATTTGGAAGCACGTAATTGAAAGCAATTTCCATTTGCCCTACAGTCTCTATAGCAGAGCGGCCAGCGACCTTTGCGAAAAACAAATTAAGGTTGCGGCAGACTCTTATTCTACCCTGGAAGCAATGAAGGTCTGCAAGATTCCGGTTCTTTTTGTCCACGGAACAGACGACCATTTCGTTCCTATTGAAATGACCTACGAAAACTACAAAACCTGTGTCTCTCCAAAAGAGCTTTTAATCGTTCCCGGAGCCGAGCACGGAATGAGTTATCTGGTAGCACAGAAGGATTATGAAAAAATCGTAAAAGCTTTCTGGAAAAAATATGATAATTAAATTCTGAAAGAGTTGTTAGTTTTCCTAACAACTCTTTCGTTGACTTTATACCCTTTGTATGATAAAATAACATATGATATATAACACAAATTATATAACGGAGGTCCCCTATGCCACCTAAAATAAAAGTAACAAAAGAGGAAATTATTTCCGCCGCAACACATCTTGTGCGCGAAAAAGGTGCTGACACTCTCAACGCAAGAAACGTTGCCTTTGCGCTTAACTGTTCAACACAACCTGTTTTTTCTAATTTTGCAACAATGGAAGAGCTACGTCTTGCCGTTGTGGAAAAAGCGAACGAGCTTTGTGGAAACTACATTGATAATGAAATAAAAAACGGAGAGTTTTCTCCCTACAAAGCAAGCGGCATTGCCTATATTCGTTTTGCCAAGGAAGAAAAAGAGCTTTTTAAACTCCTTTATATGCGCGACCGCACAAAAGAAACCTTTGAACAACCACTGAACCTCGGCGACCAAATGGAGTCTTTGGTTAAAGAAAACACCGGTCTTGCCGACGATTCAACCAAACTTTTTCATCTTGAAATGTGGGCCTTTGTTCACGGAATTGCGGCTATGGTTGCAACCGGCTTTGTAAATCTTGACTGGGAGCTTATAAGCAGTATGCTTACCCACGCTTATAAAGGTTTGCTTAAGGAATATGGATTGGAGTAATCTCACATGGTAGCTATAAAACTGGAAAATTTAACAAAAAGGTATAAAGACACCCTTGCAGTAGACGGACTGAACCTTTCTATTAATAAAGGTGAGCTTTTTTCTCTTCTAGGTGTAAACGGCGCAGGAAAAACCACAACCATAAAAATGCTTTCCTGCCTTGCAAAGCCTTCCCACGGAGATGCTTTTTTAAATGGCAAAAGTATCGTGAGAGACTCTGCTGAAATTAAAAAATTTATTGCCCTTTCCCCTCAGGAAACCGCTATTGCCGAAGGTCTTACCGTTCTTGAAAACCTGCAGTTTTTCTGCGGAATTTACGGATTTTCAAAAGAAAAACAGAAAATCAAAATACAAGAACTTGTTGGTCTTTTAAAATTGGAAGAAGTCCTTAACAAAAAAGCAGGAAAGCTTTCCGGTGGCTATAAACGCCGCCTGAGCATTGCTTTGGCCCTTATAGGAGAGCCTGAAATTCTTTTCCTCGACGAACCGACCTTAGGCCTTGACGTTATTGCCCGTAGCGAATTGTGGGATTTAATAGGTGCCCTTAAAGGAAAGGTTACCATCATTTTGACAACACATTATATGGAAGAAGCCGAAGCTCTTTCCGACCGTATTGCTATTATGAAAAAAGGTAAACTTCTGGTCTGTGATACGGCAGAAGGCTTGAAAAAACAGGCAAAGGCAGACACTTTTGAAAAAGCATTTATAAGTATAGTAAAGGGGGCGGCAGAATGAGAGCTTTTACTTTTGCAAACAGAAACGCCAAAGAGCTTTTGCGAGACCCCTTGAACCTTTTCTTTGGTTTAGGTTTTCCTCTGGTTTTGCTTTTACTTCTCAGCGCCATTCAGGCCAACGTTCCTGTGTCTCTCTTTGAAATAGCGCATTTGTCTCCCGGTATTACAGTTTTTGGTCTTTCTTTTATGACCCTGTTTTCTGCCACTATTATTTCAAAAGACAGAAAAAGCGCTCTTTTGCAGCGCTTATACACAGGGCCTATGACCAGTGTAGACTTTATACTTGGCTATACTCTGCCAATTGTTCCGTTGTCGATTGCACAAAGTGTTATTTGTTATCTTGCGGCAATAGCATTGGGTCTTGACGTTACCCTTAATATTTTATATGCCGTACTGCTTATCATTCCTGTCAGTGTTTTATATATCGCTTTGGGTCTGCTTTGCGGAAGTATATTTAACGATAAACAGGTTGGGGGCATTTGCGGAGCTCTTCTTACCAACCTTTCTGCCTGGCTTTCAGGAATCTGGTTTGACCTTGACCTGGTGGGAGGCGCCTTTAAAAAGGTCGCTTACGCCCTTCCCTTTGTACACGCAGTAGATATGGAAAGAGCTTTGATTACAGGTGCTTTTAGCGAAGTTTTTCCGCATTTTTGTTGGGTAACAGGCTATGCCGTTATTCTTCTTGTTTTGGCAGTTCTTGTTTTTTTAAGACAAATGAACAATAAATAAAAAAGAGGAGTAAAA
>JAZNBQ010000118.1:0-15036 GCA_045587065.1 Acutalibacteraceae bacterium
CCCAAAGGAGCTACAACGTTCATAAAGCCTGCCTGATGTAAGGAAATAACGTCCAAATTTCCCTCCACCAAAATCAGAGAATTTCCTGAATAGTTTTTAGCTATATTTAATCCAAATAAATTCTGGCTCTTTTTATAAACCTTAGTATCAGAGGTATTAACATACTTTGCCACCGTTTTATCTTCGCTAAGTCGTCTGCCGCTAAAGCCAACAACGTTTCCTCTGACGTTGATAATAGGAAACATGGCTCTGTTTCTGAAGCGGTCGAAAAATGTTCCCTTCGTACTTTTAGAAGCAAGGTTAGCAAGTACTATATCTTCAGTAGAATAACCTTTATTTTGCAAATGTCTTAGCAGTCCATCCCAACGATCAGGAGCAGCACCAAGACCAAATTTCTTAATAGTCTGCAGAGAAAGGCCTCTTGAAAGATAATAATCTAGACAAGATTTTCCTTGAGGAGACATTAAATACGAATGATAATATTTTGCCGCTTCCCTGTTTATTTCATAAATTATCTGTTTTAACTTATGAATGGCGTCCGCCTCGCCTGTCTCGGTAATTGTGACACCGGCTCTTTCGGCAAGAAGTTTTATAGCATCTATATAGTCTATATTTTCAATAAGTTTTATAAAAGTGAAAACGTCTCCTCCTGCTTTGCAACCAAAGCAATAAAAGGATGAGCTCTCAGGATAAATGGTGAATGAAGGTGTTTTTTCTCCATGAAATGGGCATAAACCAATTAAATTTTTTCCGCGACGTTTTAAAGTTATATAAGAGGAAATCACAGACTCTATATCACTACGCTGCTTAATATCCTCGATAACTGAATTTGGTATAGCCACTTTTTTCACCTTCTTTAAATATTCCAAGATTTTGGAATGCTAATATTCGAATAATCCATTATTGCATATCTGTCTGTCATACATGCAATATAATCGGTAATTGCTCTGTTAACCCCTTCTCTTTGGCAAATAATTGAAAATTCACCACTAAGTTTTTCGGGATGTTTATGATAATAATTATAAATACCTTCAATAATTCCGCTTACCTTATTTTCCTCAGATTTTGCTTTTGGATTAAAATAAACGTTTTCAAACAAATAATCGTGTAATTTATCAAAATAAAGCTGAGTTTCATCATCAAGCAAAATATCATCTGTGCTATTCTCGATAGCAGAAGAAACAAGACTTGTTATTCTCTCACTTTTTGTGTTACCAAGAACCTTTCTTATATCTTCAGGAATATCTGCATTGCAAATTATTCCGCCACGTATAGCGTCATCAATATCATGATTTATGTAGGCAATTCGGTCCGAAAGTCTAACAACTCTACCTTCAAGACATTCTGATTTTTCGCCTTTTGTGTGGTGTAATATGCCGTCTAAAACCTCAGCGGTAAGGTTAAGTCCTTTTAAGTTGTTTTCAAGAATCTTGCACACTCGGACACTTTGCTCATAATGAGTAAAATCAGGCCAGATAATATCTCTGATGGAACGCTCCCCTGCATGTCCAAAAGGAGAATGTCCTAAATCGTGACCAAGAGCAATAGCTTCGGTTAAATCTTCATTTAATCTTAAGGCTCTTGAAATGGTACGTGCAATTTGGGAAACCTCTAGTGTATGTGTAAGACGTGTTCTATAATGGTCAGACTCAGGAGACAAGAAAACCTGAGTTTTATGCTTAAGACGTCTAAAGGATTTACAGTGAATAATTCTATCGCGGTCACGCTGAAAATCTGTTCTTATATTATCTTGTTCTTCTGTAACTTCTCTTCCCTTTGTTTTGGCCGAAAGAGTTGCATACTTAGAAAGTGTTGAAGCTTCAATTTGTTCTGTCATTTCGCGTGGATTCAACATTATAACACCGCCTTTACTTATATATAGTTAAAAATCTTCAAAAAACCTCTTTTTTTATTTAATTTTTTTAACTGTATAAATATTTCCACAAATTTCGCAACCTACTGTTTGTGAAAAGGCTTCACTGACTGAAGATTCAAATTCATTTATAATTTCTTTGTCTATTGAATATTCAATAACCACGTTGTCTTCAAAAACAGTTTCTTTTATATCACCAGAATAGTTTTGTATAACCGACTCGAGTTTTGCATACTGGTTATAGGTGCATTTTGATTTGTATAAAACTCCCGGAACCATTAGAACTTTTTCAGCTAACTCTATAGCGTCCTTAACGGCTTTGGAATATGCTCTGACAAGGCCACCTGTGCCAAGCAAAATTCCGCCAAAATAACGGGTAACAACTACACAGACATCTTTAAGTTCATAGCCATTTATAATATCAAGAGCAGGTTTTCCTGCAGTTCTGTGCGGCTCTCCATCATCAGAAAATCTTGTAATATTGTTATCTCTTATTGTATAGGCGTATATATTATGACGAGCATCACTATGCTTTGACCTGATTTCGTTTATAAAGCTGATGGCTTCCTGTTCAGTGGGGGTATGTGCAACGTAGCCAATAAACTTTGAATGCTTCTCTGTGAATTCAGACGTTTCTCTTCCAACGATAGTTTTGTAGGTTTCCATAAGATGCTCTCCTTTCAAAAAGTTTAAGAAAAAACCGCAACCACTTATAATGTGGTTGCGGTTGGTTTGATATGTGCATTATAAGCCAAAACGCTTGTTAAATCTGTCTACACGTCCGCCTGTGTCAACAAGCTTCTGTTTTCCGGTAAAGAACGGATGACATTTTGAGCAAATATCTAAACGGATGTCTTTCTTAGTGGAGCAGGTCTCAAATTCTGCACCGCAAGCACATCTTACTGTAGTCTTTTCATAACTTGGGTGAATGCCCTGTTTCATACAGTGTCACTCCTTTCAAAACTCGATAACAACAAATATATTATCATAACTAAATTAAAAATGCAAGTAAAATTTTAAAAATATTTAAATTTTTTTATTTTACAACAATATTAACTAATTTTTTAGGAACATAAAGTTCTTTTACGATATTTTTATCACTGATTTCACTAGCTACCATTTCGTTGGTTTTGGCAAGATTAATAGCGTCTTCAGAAGAAATATCGGTGGGAACATCAATACGGCCTCTGATTTTTCCATTTACCTGAATTACTATCTCAACGGTTGATTCTGCACATTTAGCTTCGTCATATTGGGGCCACTCAGTTTCGTTTAGCATACCCTCAAAGCCGCATGATGTCCAAAGTTCCTCTGTAATGTGAGGAGCAAAAGGATTGAGAAGAATAATAAAGGTTTTAAATTCATCACGAGTGATTGAACCTGCAGAATGAATATCGTTAAGCAGAGCCATCAAGGTTGCAATTGCAGTATTCATCTTGAGTTCTTCAATATCGGCAGTAACCTTCTTTATTGCTTTATGGAAAGCACTTTCAAGTTTTGGAGAATAGCCCTTCTGGTCGTTCATTGAATCGGCTAAGCCCCAAACTCTGTCAAGAAATCTCTTACAACCCTTAATTGAAGAAGAACTCCAAGGTGCAGCTTTTTCAAAATCGCCAATGAACATTTCATATAATCTCATGGTATCGGCACCATATTCTTTTATAATGTCATCCGGATTTACTACATTGCCTCTTGATTTAGACATTTTTTCGCCGTTTTCTCCGAGAATCATACCATGACTTGTTCTCTTTGCGTATGGTTCAGGATTTGGAACAACACCAATATCATATAAGAATTTATGCCAGAGACGGCTATAGAGAAGATGAAGTGTTGTATGCTCCATACCGCCATTATACCAATCAACAGGACCCCAGTACTCAAGGGCTTCTTTTGATGCAAGTGCATCATTGTTGTGCGGGTCGCAATAACGGAGGAAGTACCAAGATGAACCTGCCCACTGTGGCATTGTATCGGTTTCTCTTTCTGCTTTTCCATTACACTTAGGACATGTTGTATTAACCCAATCGGTAATTTTAGCAAGTGGAGATTCACCGTTATCTGTCGGCTCATAAGAATCAACCTTTGGAAGAAGCAATGGTAGTTCACTTTCAGGCAGTGGTACATAGCCACATTTTTCACAGTAAACAACAGGAATAGGTTCTCCCCAATATCTTTGACGAGAAAATACCCAGTCACGTAGTTTATAGTTAACCTTTAATTTACCTAAATCTCTTTCCTGAAGCCATTTTGTAATAGTCTCCTTTGCTTCATCTACAGAAAGTCCATTTAGGAATCCAGAATTAACCATAATGCCTGTTGCGCAGTCAGTAAACGCTTCCTCTTCTACATTACCGCCTGCTACAACCTCAACAATTGGCAAATCGAATTTCTTAGCAAACTCCCAGTCACGTGTATCGTGAGCAGGAACCGCCATAATTGCACCTGTACCATAAGAAATTAATACATAATCGGAAATGAAGATAGGAATTTCCTCATTGGTAACAGGGTTGATAGCGTTAACACCTTCAAGTTTTACGCCTGTTTTATCTTTAGCAAGTTCGGTACGTTCAAAATCTGACTTCTTGGAAGCCGCCTCTTTATAATCGTTAATTGCTTCCATATTAGTTAGTCTGTCAGACCACTTTTCGATAAGTGGATGCTCTGGAGACATTACCATATATGTAGCACCAAAGAGTGTATCTGCGCGGGTTGAGAAAACCTCTAAAACGTCACCTGCGGTAGTCGCAAATTTAATCTCGGTACCGGTGGAGCGTCCAATCCAGTTTCTTTGTTGAGTCTTAACCCTATCAATGAAATCAACGTCATCAAGTCCGTTAAGCAATTTTTCTGCATAATCGGTAATTTTAAGCATCCATTGGCTTTTCTCACGTCTTACTACTTCACTTGAACAGCGCTCACAAACACCATTAACAACTTCTTCGTTGGCTAAAACGCATTTGCACGAAGTACACCAGTTAACTGCCATTTTCTTTTTATAAGCAAGTCCGTTTTCTAAAAGTTTTAAGAAAATCCACTGAGTCCATTTGTAGTATGAAGGGTCGGTTGTATTAACCTCTGCCGACCAGTCGAAAGAGAATCCTAAACTTTTAAGTTGTCTTTTAAAGTTAGCAATATTGTTCTCGGTTACAACCTCAGGATGAATATGATTCTTAATTGCATAGTTTTCGGTTGGAAGACCAAATGCATCCCATCCCATTGGGTAAAGTACGTTATAACCCTGAAGACGTTTTTTACGTGCAACAATATCAAGCGCAGTATATGAACGGGGATGTCCAACGTGTAAACCCTGTCCGGATGGATAAGGAAATTCTACAAGGCCGAAAAATTTAGGTAATGTGTAATCCTTTTTAGCAACAAAGGTTCCCTTTTCGTCCCAAATATCCTGCCATTTCTTTTCAATTTCACCAAAATTATATTTCATTACTATCTTCCTCTCGCGCAGTATTTAGCATTTCATCTAAATCTAACTTATCGCCATCGTCCCACATTCTGTCAAGATTATAAAACTCTCTTGCATCTCTTGTGAAAATGTGAATAACAACGCCGTTATAATCTAAAATAATCCAGCCGGTAGCTCTGCCTTCTATATGGTCAGGCAGAAAACCTTCCAACTTAAGTTTTTCCTCAACCGCGTCCGCTAACGATTTAACGTGAGTACTGGAAGTCGCGGTTGCCAGTATAAAATATTCTGCTATTACTGTTAACTCTCCTATATGAATAGCAGATAAATTAAAAGCTTTTTTATCATTCAAAAGGTTAACTGCAATATTAATTATTTTTTCTGAATTCAACTATTTTTCCTCGTTTCTAAGATTTAGCTGATTATACGCCATAAATGTATCAGGATGTATAGCAGCATTTTTATCGCATAATTCTCTTATTGTATAATTCAGTGCATATTTCATTGCGCTTTCTAAGGATTCATCACACAAACGTCTCATAACGTCAACGTCATCATAATCACGGTCAGCAGACGTAAAATCTGCAATATATAGTACTTTTTCGAAAACCGACATATTTTCTTTAGCGGTTGTATGATAACGAATTGCAGAGATTATTTCCTTATCATTTACATTAAGTACTTTTTCCACATAAGCGGCACCTGAAATGGCGTGCCAAAGCTTTAATGCGTTTTTTTCAATATCGCTTAGTATTATAGCAGAATCACTAAAAATCTTCAAGTGTTCATTTTCGCTAGAATTTTTAGTAATATCGTGGAGTAATCCTGCAAGATATGCCTTGTTTTCGTCTACTCCATATCTTTTTGCTAATCTCTTTGCCTCATCTGCAACGCAAAGTGAATGATAATATCTTTTTTCGGTCAAACGACCCTTTAATAATTCTTTTAATTCTTCGATTTTCATTTATTCACCATAAATATTATTGTTAAAAACATAGCTAAAAATTTCTTCATCTAAATATTTACGTAAAACTTCTGGATTTCCTATATTCTCCCTTAAAAAGCTTGAAGAAATTTCAGTAATTTTATTGTCAAGCAGAATTATATCTGCACCCTGTTTGGTAAATTCTTTAACCTTCTCTTCTATAAGATTCTTATCGATTCCCACACGAGAAAAGCAAATTATCTTACAGTAGCGCAGAAGTTTATCGTAATCTTTCCACATATCGAAACTTGCAAGCATATCACCGCCAATTGTAATGCAAATCTGATGGTCAGGATATAAGGCTTTTAATTCTTTTACTGTATCAATGGTATAGCTTTTTCCTTCTCTATCAAGTTCCAATAGTGATACAGTAACATTATTAAATCTGTCAGCCAGAATTTTACACATATTAAGTCGATGCGTATCAGATGCCAACATATCACAGGTTTTATGTGGTGGAATTTTATCAGGCATAAGCAAGATTTTTTCAGTATCTTTAACCTTAGTTAGAGCAGCAAGCATTTCTGTATGTCCAATATGAATAGGATTAAAGGTTCCACCGAAAACTATAATTTTCTTCATTTTATTTTACAAGTTTGATAGTTTTATTATCTTTGCTTTCTTTATATAAAACAAAACGAGAGCCGATAACCTGAACCACGTCGGCATTAATTTCGTTTGCAATTATATCTGCTGCTTCTCTGGATGTAACCGGAGAAGTTTCTAAAACTCTTAGTTTAATTAATTCTCTTTTTTCAAGCGCTTCATCAACCTGTTTGAAAAGTTGCTCGTTTATTCCGCCTTTTCCAACCTGAAATATAGTCTCTAAACTATTAGCAAGTCCTCTAAGCTGAGCACGTTGTCTTGAATTTAACATTTACTACACCCCTTTTATAGTATTAAGAAGTTTATTATACAATTTATCTAACGACTTACCTCTGTGACTAACACTATCTTTTTCAGCATCGGTAAGTTCTCCAAAGCAACCTATTTCGGAGATAAAAAGCGGGTCATAGCCAAAGCCTTTTGTTCCCTTTGGTTCAAAACCTATACGACCTTCACATTCACCTCGAACTGTGAAATAGTCATCCAGTGAAAAAACGCAAGCAACGGCAGAAACAAATCTTGCCGTACGCTTTTCTTCAGGTACCCCTTCAAGTAATTTTAACAGTTTTTCATTATTTTTAACATTATCTGTAGGTTCTCCTGCAAATCTTGCTGAATAGATACCGGGTGCACCATCCAAATAGTCAACACATAGCCCAGAATCATCAGCAATGGACGGAAGTCCTGTAGCTAAAAAACCTGCTTTTGCTTTTAGAATGGCATTTTCTTCAAAGGTTGTTCCTGTTTCTTCAACGTCCGAAAGAGGCTCGTCCAAATCATTCTCACTTACAACCTCAATGCCAAGGGGCTTTAAAATGCGTTCCAGTTCTGAGAGCTTGTGCTTATTTTTAGTAGCAATAAAATATTTCATAATTATTCCTCAATAAATAATGCATCAATAAAGTCGGTAGAATTAAAGGCTTGCAAATCATCAATCTGTTCACCTACACCAATGTATTTTACAGGAATGTTTAGCTCATTCTTTATTGATACGACTATGCCGCCTTTCGCAGTTCCGTCAAGTTTTGTAAGAACAATACCGCTAACATCAGTAACACCGGAGAACTCTCTTGCCTGGTTAACACCGTTTTGTCCGGTAGTAGCATCTAAAACAAGCAATGCTTCCACCGAAGAATCAGGCAATTCTCTTTTGATAATTCTATTCATTTTTGCAAGTTCGTCCATAAGGTTTTTCTTGTTGTGAAGACGTCCTGCAGTATCGCAAATTATCACGTCTGCTTTTTTTGCTTTAGCAGAAGATATAGCGTCAAAAATTACAGATGCAGGGTCAGTACCCTCTACGTTTTTAACCATTGTAACCCCTGCCCTGTCTGCCCAGAGCTGCAACTGGTCAATGGCAGCAGCGCGAAAGGTATCGGCAGCAGCAAGCATTACGTTGTTACCCTCGCGCTTTAACAATGCCGCAAGTTTTCCGATTGTAGTAGTTTTTCCAACACCGTTAACACCAATTACCATAATTACCGAAGGCTTAGTATCAAGATGTAAAGAACTATCTCCTTCAAGCATTTCTGATAAAATTTCCTTAAGGAGTTTTTTTACCTCAGTAGGTTCAGTAATACGATTTTCTTTAATTCTTTCTCTTAAGGACTCACATATTGCCTCGGCAGTATGAACGCCGATATCAGACATAATCAGAATTTCTTCAAGTTCTTCGATAAATTCCTCGTCTATTTTTGTAAAACTATTTATTATATTATTAACCGAACCTACAAGAGAGTTTCTGGTTTTAGCAAGTCCTGATTTAATCTTATTAAAGAAGCTCATTATTATCTCCCGTTATCAATTTTCATTTGTTTTTCAAGTTCTAACACGTTAAGTGACAAGAGCTTTGAAATACCTTTCTCTTGCATTGTTACACCATAAAGCATATCTGCAGCTTCCATGGTACCTCTTCTGTGTGTAATGCAAATAAACTGTGTTTTAAAGTCTGCTTTGCTCATATAAGCGGCAAATCTATCAACGTTTATTTCATCAAGTGCAGTATCAACCTCGTCAAGGAAGCAGAACGGAGGCGCATTAACACGCATAATTGCAAAGTAAATAGCAAGAGCAATTAATGCTTTCTCACCACCGGAAAGTCCGTCAAGGCTAGGTACGTTCTTGCCCGGAAGCTTAGCAACAATATCAATACCACTTTCTAAGATGTTATCAGGCTCGGTCAGTACAAGTTTTGCTGTACCACCACCAAATAAATCATAGAATGTCTTTGAGAAGTTTTCACCAATTTTGTTAAAGCCAACAACGAAAAGTTCTTTCATCTGAGCAGTTAATTGGTCGATTAATTTATGAAGCTCACTTCTTGATTTTTCTACATCGTCAATCTGTTCCTTCATAAAGGTATATCTCTCACTAACCTCTTTATACTCCTCAATTGCAGAAACGTTAACGTTACCAAGTCTATGTATTTTAGACTTGACTTCGGCTAAATTCTTTTTAGCTTCTGCAACGTTTTCAATCTTTATGCCAATATTTTCTGCCTCGGTCTTAGTTAACTGATATTCATCAAAGAGTTGTCTTATAACGTCAGAATTTTCCTTAACAAGATTTTCTCTGCGTTCGGAAAGACGAGCAAGTTCTCCGCTGATTTTCTCTCGTTCTAAGGTTATTTCTTTTTCCTCAAGGCGCAGCTTTGTGCCGCTTGCTTCGTTACCGTTTCTTCTCTCAATAAAATCAGAAATTTCCTTATCAAAGGTCTCGCATGCAGCCTTTAAAGAAGCAATGGTTTCCTCGGTAGATGCAATATTCTCCTTTATTGATATCTCTTTATCTTCTAAAAGTTTTATCTCGTTTTCGGTAGCAAGCATTCTGTCGGATTTAGTCTTTTCATTAAGTTCAAGAATATTGGCGCTAACGTTAAGATTTTCAATGTCCTTTGAAATTTCAATGACCTTTAATTTTATATCAGTAATCTCTGTGGTTAATGAGTCGCGCTTTTGGAAAATTACGTCTCTGCCACCGCTCATTTCAGATATTTTTGTTTCAAGGTCGGTTTTTAAAAGTTCAAATTCGTCAAGCTTTTTCTTTGATTCTTCAATGATAGCTTTGAAATTACTAATCTTTGTGTCGGCATCAGTTTTTTCTAATATCAATTCGTCCTTTTGTGACTTCATAGCGTCACAGAGGTCACCCACACGCTTTAACTCACCAAAGGCTCTGATTTTATCTTCGTTTAATTTCTTAAGTAAATCTTCAAGTGTTGTAATCTCGCCGTTTACCTTTGAAAGTTCTGCACAGGCATTATTATAATCTTCTTCAGTTTTGTTAAGCTTATCAGTTAGTTTATTAACCTCTTCTATAAGCTTTTCAATATCACTGCCTCTAGATAATAAACCTGCGTTTTTAATGAGAGAACCACCTGTTATTGAGCCACCTGCATTAATAACCTGTCCGTCAAGTGACACAATCTTAAATCTATACTTGTATTTTTTTGCAATTGAAATAGCAGAATCTATATCTTCACAGACAACTGCGCCGCCAAGTAAATACTTGATAATTTCTGAAAATTCATTATCACATTTTACAAGGTCACTTGCAATGCCGACATAGCCATATTCATCCTCAAATCCGCTTTCTTTGAATTCTCTGGATTTAATTGATGAAACGGGCAAAAATGTTGCCCTACCACTGCCGGTTTTCTTTAGCATTTCAATGGTTCTTTTAGCAGTAGCATCGGTATCAACAATAATATTCTGAGCAGCTGTTCCCAAAGCTGTTTCAATTGCTATTGAGAACTCTTTGTCTACAGATATCAGACGGGTTACAGGACCATAAATACCCTTTAACCTGCCTTCTTTAGACTCGCTCATTACGGTCTTAACCGAGTGGTTAAAACCTTCCATATTTTTTTCAAGGTCGCGAAGTATCTCTGCTTTATGCTTTTTAGCTTCAATGTCTAGACGAATTTTCTGAGCAGATTCCTTAAGTTGGTCTGCTTTTTCCTTGCGAGAATCGTATCTTAATTTATAACCCTTAATTGAATTATTGTAAGAATTTTCCTCTTCTTCAATGTTATCGATAAGTTTCTTTATTTCAGAAAGCTCGGTGTTCAATTTTTCAAACTCTGCTTCCTTTTCTTCAATTAACTTATCTATAACGATACATCTGGAATTAATTTCTTCAATTGAAGACTTAGAGGACATTAAAGCAACCTTAGCATCTGATGATTTAACAGAAATATTATTAAGCTCCAATACCTCATTTTCAATTTTTCTTGAAATATCTTCACTGGAAAGTAAAAGCTCTGAAAGTTGTTTCTCTGTTTCTTCAAGAAATTTATTAAAGCTTTCCATCTCAATAGTTTTATCACTGATAAGCTTGCGTTTAGCTTCAATTTCTTCCATGTTTTTATCTGTAGAGCCGTTTATTTCTTCAATGTCAAGTTTTAATCTTTCAATTGTTTCTCTGTTATGAAGAATATCGTTATTTAAAACTGAAATATCTCCGTAAAGCTTTGCAATATTCTCGTTATACTCTGAAATTCGTTGTCTTCTGTCATCAATTTCTGCAGAAAAACGTGCAAAATCAGCAGAGTTTTTCTCCATCTGCATGTCAAATTCCAAAAGCTTATCTTCAATTTCTTTATAATGAAGCTGAGCAATAGAAATTTTATTCTCATGTTCCTTAATTGTATTTTTTGAATTTTCTAAGATATTTAGCCAAAGTCCAATTTCTAATTGCTTCTTGTTTTCGGCAAGAACCAAGAATTTCTCTGCTTTTTCGCTTTGTTCTTTTAGCGGACCAATTCTTGATTCTAGTTCCTTCATAATGTCAAGAAGGCGCAACAAATTATCTTCTGCAGCGGCAAGTTTGCGCTCAGCGTCAGTCTTTTTATATCTATATCTGGAAATTCCGGACGCTTCTTCAAAGATGTCACGACGTTCCTGTGACTTGGAACTGATAATACTATCAATTTTACCTTGTCCAATCATTGAATAACCGTCTCTGCCAAGACCTGTATCCATAAATAACTCATGAACGTCTTTAAGGCGTACAACGTTGCCATTAATTAAATATTCACTCTCGTGAGAACGATAATATCTACGAGTAATAGAAACCGAATCGTTGTCAAAATTCAGTGTTCTATCGGCATTATCAATATTAAGTGTTACCTCACAGTAACCATGAGGACGGCGTTCTGCGGTACCACCGAAAATTACGTCCTCCATAGATTGTCCACGAAGGCTTTTGGTAGACTGTTCGCCAAGTACCCAACGTACTGCGTCAGAAATATTACTCTTACCGCTACCGTTAGGACCAACAACGGCGGTAATACCTCTGCCAAATTTTAAAGTGGTTTTGTCTGCAAAAGACTTAAACCCTTGAATCTGAATAGATGTAAGTAGCACTTATTATTCCACTTCCCTTACTTTTATCTCATAATTTTTAAGGTTTTTATCCCCAAAAATCTTAATATCATAACCTAAGCTTTTAAGCTTTTTTATATTACTTTTAGACTGTCCTACAGCCTTTGAAATTTCTGTATCTTTCACAAAAACATTGTATGCGCCTTTTTTATCCAAGCGGTTCATAATTAACCTAAAATATTTAGCCGACTGACAGACTTCCCCAAAGGCAGAGTGCCACGGACCTGCTACATAAGAATCGGTATCAATAGTATGTAGTCCAAGTCTTATAACGTTAACACCTTTTTCTTCAAACATATCAACCAAGCTACAACAGAGATTTGCTGCTTCTTCAACACTTTGAGGCTTATATTGTCCCTGTAAAAACAAGTTTTCCAGACGAGTATTTTTTAGAACAACAGTGGGGTAAATTCTGACAGTTTCAGGCATTAAACCAATTAACTTCTGTGCCGTATAAATACTGCCCTCATCAGTGTCTCCATAAAGTCCCGTCATCATCTGAAGTCCAAGTTCAAAGCCGTGGTCTTTAATTAGATTTGATGCATCAATAACGTCCTTGGCCGTATGGCCTCTATCGTTCAGTTTTAATACTTCGTCCACCATACTTTGAGCACCAAGCTCGATAGCAGTAACTCCATAAGTTTTAAGAGTAATTAGGACATTTTCGTTTATACAGTCGGGCCGTGTTGAAATACGAATCCCTTTTACTGTTTTATTTTCCACATATTTATATGCAGCAGAAAGAAGGCTAAGCATATAATCCTTATCTATTGCCGTAAAACTACCGCCAAAAAAAGCAATTTCGGTATTTTTACCTGAGTAATTTTTTGATTTTACCGCTTCTTCTACAGCTCTGTCAATGTCACTCTCGTAAGGTTGTGAAACTTTTCCTGTAATATGACACTGATTACAAAAACTACATTTATTGGGACAACCCAGATGTGGCACAAAGATAGAAATATTTGCGTGTCTCATACCTCTATTCCCATAAGAAGCAAGGCTTGTCGCGCCGCTTCTTGCTCAGCTTGTTTTTTGCTTTTACCCTCACCTATGCCGATTTTATTGGAATTAAGTCGTACCTCAACAGTAAAACGCTTATCGTGGTCAGGGCCGGTTTCTCCTGTAAGAACATAGTTTAGTCTTTCCTCAGGATTCTTTTGAATAACCTCTTGAAGACAGGTCTTATAATCCTTAAACACCTCGTCGTCACGGTCTTTTAGCTCTGGTAAAACAAAGCGCATCACGTGCTTTTTAGCAGCATCAAAGCCGCCATCAAGATAAATAGCCGCCAAAACTGCTTCAAAAGCATCTGCCAGAATAGATGCTCTCTCATTTCCGTGATTATGTTGTTCTCCCTTGCCTAAATAAATATAGTTGCCAAGATTCATTTCTCTTGAAAATGCAGAAAGGGACTTTTCACAAACAAGTGACGCTCTGAGTTTTGTAAGCTCACCTTCCGGAAGATTCTTAAAATTCTTATAAAGGTGTTCCGACACAATTAAAGAAAGTACCGAGTCACCTAAAAACTCTAATCTTTCATTAGAACCAAAGTGCGAATGTGCTTCATTAGCATATGATGAATGTGTTAAAGCATTTTTTAGAAGTTCCGGATTTTTAAATTTGTATCCTAAAATTTCTTCAATTTCTGACATTTTAATTTGCTACCTCTTGTAAAAAACTGTTTTCTATAGTGCCTATTACATCATTTTCGGCAAAAAGCGCCGCCTTGTGTATGGCGTTTTTAAAGGCAATAGCTTTAGAACTACCATGAGCCTTGAAAACAGGCTTTTTTGTGCCAAGCAACGGTGCACCGCCAACCTCATCAGCACTCATAGTTCTTTTTATTCCTCTAAGTCCATCCTTTAATATAAGGAAAGAAATTTTTGTAAAAATATTTTTTGTAAAGACTGTTTTCAACATTGTAAACAGTCGTGTTGCTGTACCCTCAATAAGCTTTAAAGCAATATTTCCTGTAAAGCCGTCTGTAATAGCAGCATCACAGTCTCCGCTAAGGAGTTCTCTAGATTCAACGTTGCCCACAAAATTTACATGTGAGTTTTTTAACAGATTATATGTTTCCTTTTGCAGTTCTCCGCCCTTTGTATCTTCGGTACCGATATTTAGAAGAGCAATCCTAGGATTTTCAATTTTCTCTACCTTTTCAAGATACGCAGAGGCCATTATGCCAAACTGACTTAGCATTTCAGGTCTGCATTCTGCATTTGCGCCAACATCCATTAGCATTGTATGACCTTTTCCTGTAGGTAGCATTGCAGCAAGTGCAGGACGTTTAATTCCTTTTATTCTCTTAATTATAAAAGTGCCACCAACGACAACTGCGCCTGTTGAACCGGCGGAAACAAAAGCATCTGCATCTCCGTCTGCTACTGTCTTAAAAGCAACAGCCATAGAAGATTCTTTGTGTGCCTTTAAAAGTGATGTTGGTTCATCGTGCATTGAGATTACGTCAGGAGCGTGTACAATATTTAATTTGTTGAATGAAATATCATTGTCTTTTATACAGTTTGTAATAATCTCTTCATCACCGCAAAGAACAATTTCTACGCCATATTCTTTTTCTGCCAAGGCTGCACCTTTTATTATTTCCAATGGTGCATTGTCTCCGCCGAAAGCGTCTACTGCGATTTTCATAGTTCACACTCCTCGAAAAACTTTAGAGAACGTTCTGCTAATGCCATATAACGTTCTTTTTTATCTCTTATATGTTGGCTTAGTGGTGGTATAATTCCAAAATTTGCGCCCATTG
>JAZNBQ010000119.1:0-6361 GCA_045587065.1 Acutalibacteraceae bacterium
ACACTCAATAAATGTAGTGTTATTATAAGATAGATGTTGTGTGGATTTTATTAATTTTATACATTGGCGAGTGTTTAATTGGTAAGTTTTCTATATAAACATTTTAGGGTTTTAATATACGGCCCTGTCAGTGCAATGCACTGCGAATTCGTAGTTTAATATATAGGAGGTGCGTTTTAAATGCCCAACGATTTAATGTTTTATTTAATTTTAGGCATCATCGTTGTTGTTTTATGTGTAGTTTTCTTCCTGCTTGGCGGAAGTTTTAGAAAAAACAAAGCCGAAAAAGCTATTGGCTCTGCAGAAGAAGAGGCACGTCGTATTCTCAGCGATGCTATCAAAAATGCCGAAGCAAAAAAGAAAGAACTTTTAATTGAAGCTAAAGATGAAGTGCATCAGTTAAGACAAGAAACCGAAAAAGATTTAAGGGAACGTCGTAGCGAGGTACAGCGTCAGGAAAGAAGACTTCAACAAAAAGAAGAAACACTTGATAGAAAAATTGACAATTTGGAAATCAAGGAAGAAAACGTAGCTAAAAGAGCTAAAGAAGTTGAAAACAAGCTCCAAGAGAGTGAACAGATTAAAAGAAGTCAATTAGAAATGCTAGAAAGAATTTCTGGTTATTCTAAGGAACAGGCTAAGGACTACCTTTTAACTGTTTTAGACGGCGAGCTTACACACGCGAAAGCAATTAAAATTAAGGATTTTGAGCAGAAAACTCGCGACGAATCAGATGCTATTGCAAGAGAAATTATATCACATGCAATTCAGCGTTGTGCGGCAGACCATTCGTCTGAAATCACAATTTCTGTTGTTCCACTACCCAATGATGAAATGAAGGGCAGAATTATCGGAAGAGAAGGCCGTAATATCAGAGCGTTAGAGACTGCTACAGGCGTTGACTTAATTATTGATGATACTCCTGAAGCAATTACTCTTTCAAGTTTCGACCCTGTTCGCAGAGAGGTTGCTCGAATTGCTCTTGAAAAACTTATTACTGATGGAAGAATCCATCCTGCTAGAATTGAAGAAATGGTAGCAAAAGCACAAAACGATGTTAACAACATTATTAAGCGCGAAGGCGAACGTGCTATGCTTGAATCAGGACTTCATAATTTACATCCTGAATTAGTTAAACTTTTAGGTAAACTTTATTATCGTACAAGTTACGGTCAAAACGTACTTAACCACGCTTTAGAAGTTTGCCATTTGTCAGGAATCATTGCGGCAGAGCTAGGCGAGAATGTAACCCTTGCTAAACGTGCAGGCCTTTTGCACGATATTGGTAAAGCAATTGACCACGAGCAAGAAGGTACTCATATTCAACTTGGTGTAGAAGTTGCAAAGAAATATAAGGAAAGCGAAGATGTTGTTCATGCTATTCATGCTCATCACGGTGAGGTGGAAGCTAAGACTGTAATCGCTTGTATTGTACAGGCCGCAGACGCTATATCTGCTGCAAGACCAGGCGCTAGAAGAGAGAATATCGAAAACTATATTAAACGACTTGAAAAACTTGAGGAAATCGCCAATTCCTTTAATGGAGTAGACAGTTCTTTTGCTATTCAAGCAGGTCGTGAGGTTAGAATCGTTGTTAAGCCGGATATTGTTGATGATGACCAAATGGTTATTATTGCAAAAGATATTGCAGCTAAAATTGAAAACGAGCTTGATTACCCGGGACAAATTAAGGTTAATGTTATCAGGGAAAACCGTGCCGTTGATTATGCAAAATAAATTATGTAAAAAGCCGAGATTTCTCGGCTTTTTATTTTTTTTCGACATCTTATTATGACAATTATTTTTAATCTGTTGAGATATACTTATATTTGTAAATGAGGTGTTGGTTTTGGTAGTTTATGCCGATGTATTATTTTTTCTCAACAGCGTTATAGATTATTTTTTAATTGGTGTAACTGCAGTTGTTACGAGAGTAAAAATAAAAACTATCAGACAAATATTAGCCTCACTACTTGGTGGCGTTTTTTCTTTTTATATTTTTGTTGATGCTCAAAACTTTGTTGTTGATATATTATTTAGACTTTTAACTACCGGAATTATTATACTTTGTGCCTTTAGTTTTAATCATTTAAAATATTATATAAAAACGATTGTTGTGTATTTTATTTCGTCTATTTTCCTTTTTGGCTTAATGTTTTTATTTTATCGATTTTTTAATTTAAAAAAAATAATCATTAATAATACATATTTTTATTTTAATTTTTCTCCCATACTTGCGATTTCTATGACTGCGGTAACTTATTTTGCAATTAAATTAGTGCATAGATTCTCTAACAGAAAACTAATAAAAAAAGAGTGTGAGCTGGAACTAAATATAGGTAATAATTTTATCAGTGCGAAAGCGTATATTGATACCGGAAATTTAGCAAAAGATTATTTTTCTGATTCTGAACTTTGTTTTGTCAGTAAGGAGTTTTTTGAAAATTTCACAGGATGTAATTCTGTTAACGATATTATGAAAATAAATGAATATCAAAGTCGCTACAGAACAATTCCTGTAACGACATTAAACGAAACTTCGCTGCTTAACGGACTAAGGTGCGATGGTGGTAAAATTTATGTTGATAAGAACGTTTACTTTCTGTATAAACCTATAATTGTAATTTCTAATAATTTGCCAGATGGTTTTGATGTAATTATTTCTGCAAAAGCATTAGATAAAACTCCCGAAAACGTATTAAAAGGTGATAAAGTTGAAACTATTTAATCTATTAAGACAAAAAATCACTGAAAAGATTTTGCTCCATAAAATTAAGAATAAAGTATTTTATATTAATGGCCCCGAATCGCTGCCAGCTCCTCTAAGTGCAGAAGAAGAGTGTGAAATATTATCAAAATACGATGGAGTAAATCCTAAAATAAAAGAAAAACTAATTACTCATAATCTTAGACTTGTAGTATATATTGCTAAAAAATATGATGCGCCGTCTACAAGTATTGAGGACTTGATTTCTATAGGTTCTATCGGTCTTATAAAAGCGGTTAACACTTTTTGTCCTGAAAGAAACATTAAACTAGCTACGTATGCATCCCGTTGCATAGAAAACGAAATTCTTATGTATCTGAGAAAATATGCAAATCTTAAAAATGAAATTTCTATTGATGAACCTTTAAGTGTAGACTGGGACGGAAATGAGCTTTTGCTTTCTGATATATTGGGTAGCGAAGAAGATGAAATTTCTATAGCTCTTGAATCGGAAGATGAAAAGAGAACGCTTAACAACTTGGTAAATAATTTATCCCCGCGCGAGAGGCAAATAATGAAAATGAGGTTTGGGTTGTCCGGAGAAGATGAATTGACGCAAAAACAGGTTGCAGATAAATTGGGCATATCTCAGTCATATATATCAAGACTGGAAAAAAGAATTATTGAAAAGCTTAAAGCTGAAATCGAAACAGTAGTTTAAAAGCCGTAGTTACTACGGCTTTTTCTTTTTTGGTGTTTGCGGTTCCCAACTGTTAGAATAACCTTGGCTAATTGCTGGAAAAACATTACTGGTGTCAGAGGTTTTTTGTATTTCGTAAGTGCCGTACATGTTTATTTGGTCAAAACAGTCGATAAAATTTTCCGGACAGTCTTTTGCGTCTGTCTTTACAACTTTAAAAAACTCTCTTTGTGTCATATCTTCGTGTTTTTTCTTCATATTCATCACCCGTATTTATTTTTTGTTGTTTTTTAGAAACTATTACTAAAAGAATTAACCATTTTAAAGTTGTAAAAATTTTATTTAGATGTTAAAATTAATTAAAAATGCAAGAGTTAATTTATGTTTTTTAATTGTTTTATAGTTTATTTATTGTTGATAAATTTAATCGGTGTAGTGCTTTGTATAAAAGATAAATGCGCAGCCAGAAAGGGAAATTGGAGGATAAAAGAAAGCACTCTCATATTTCTTTGTGTTTTTGGTGCTTCAGTAGGTGTTTATGCTTGTATGAAATTAATAAGACACAAAACAAAACACAAAAAATTTATGATTGGAATTCCGATAATTATTATCCTTCAACTAATATTGTCTGCCTTTGCAATTTTGCATATTTAGGGTTGAAAAATGCATAAAAATGTATTAATATATAAATATATATTACTTTGAGGTGTTGTATGACAAGAAAAGAATCCAGAGAACAAGCCTTTATTCTCGTTTTTGAAAATATTTTTAGAAATGAAACAATAACAGAACTCTTTGAAACTGCTAAACTTTATGGTGATTTTGTCGAGGATGAATATTGTGTAAACATTGTTAATACTGTAGAGAACAATAAGTCTTCTATTGATGAAATCATTTCTAAATATGCAAAGGGCTGGAAACTTGAAAGATTATCAAAAGTTTCGTTGGCCGCCCTTCGAATTGCCATTGCAGAAATCGAATATCTTGATGAAATCCCAACCTCTGTTTCGGTAAACGAGGCAGTAGAGTTAGTAAAAAAATATGCAACTGTTGATGATTCTTCCTTTGTGAATGGCATACTTGGCTCATTTATACGAAACGAAAAGGTAGATAAATAAAATGGCAGGGTCTGTTCTTTCGGTAAAACAGATAAATACTTACATTAAAAGTTTACTTGAAGGCGATAGTAGACTTTCATTTGTTCGCATCAAAGGAGAAATTTCTAATTTTAGAAGTCACTTTGCAAGCGGACATTTATATTTTACTTTAAAAGATTCCGAAGCAACTCTTCGCTGTGTTATGTTCAGAGGCAATGCGTCCAAACTCAGATTTATGCCTAATGACAGTATGCAGGTGGTTTGTACCGGCAGAATTTCTGTATTTGAGAAGGATGGCGGCTATCAACTGTATGTTGACGATATTATTGTTGATGGAAATGGCGAATTTTCTGCAAACCTGGAAAAAATAAAAGAAAAACTTGCAAAAGAAGGTCTGTTTGAAGAAGCAAGAAAACGTAAACTGCCAAAGTTTCCCAGAAAAATTGCCGTTATTACTTCTGAAAGTGGTGCGGCAGTTAAAGATATTCTTAACGTTTTAAATCGCAGATATCCACTATGTCAAGTGCTTGTTATTCCTGCGCTGGTGCAAGGTGTAGAAGCTCCGCAGAGTCTTGGTAACGCTTTAGATAAAGCTTATATCACTAATGACCTGGACTTAATCATTATTGGTAGAGGTGGCGGTTCAATAGAGGATTTATGGTGCTTTAATGATGAAACCTTGGCACGTAAAATTTCTGCTTCTCCCATTCCCACAATTTCTGCAGTCGGTCACGAAACCGACTTCACAATTTGCGATTTTGTTGCAGACCTAAGAGCGCCGACTCCTTCTGCTGCAGCAGAGCTTGCTGTGCCTGATTATAAAGAATTGATGGCACAAGTTTCCCATTATAAGAGAAAAATTTGTAACACAGTTACCGCTATGGTTGATTTAAAAGCCGCGTTGTATGAAAAAATTATTAACGAGTACTTTTTTAAACGCCCTTCAGAATATCTTATCGATACACGTAAAAATAACCTACGAGTTGTTTTAGATAACATAAGAAACACTACAGAACGTACTCTTTTAAATAAGCAGAAGAATTTTGAAATAGCAGTTTCAAAGCTTGATGCTATGAGTCCGTTAAAACTTTTATCACGTGGTTACTCGGTTGCAATAAAAAACAATAAAATCATAAAATCTGTTGACTGTGTCAAGGAGAAAGAATCAATTGATTTAAGACTTTCTGATGGTTCTATCAATTGCGTTATAGAAAAGGTGGTTAAAAATAATGCCTGAAAATAAAATTAGCTTTGAAGAAGCTTTTCAAAAACTTGAAGAAATTTCGAAAAAGATTGAAACGGAAGAACTTTCCTTGGACGAATCCTTAAAGTTATTTGAAGAAGGTCTTAAATTATCCGGTTATTGTTCTAAAATATTAGAAGATGCAAAACAAAAAATTGAGACCATAACTACTGAAAACGGTGACAAAGAATGATTCAAAACATTTTAAAAAAATATTCTATTGAGTTTGAAGAGTCTTTAAATGAATTTTTTAAACCTGACAATTCTAGCTATAAAGTTGTCAGCGATGCTATGCAATACAGTTTAAGACTTGGCGGAAAAAGATTAAGACCTTTTCTGTTAAAAGAGTTTTATTCTATGTGTGGTGGTAAGGAAAAATGTTCAAGCAACTTTGAGGTTGCAATTGAGTGCATTCACACATATTCACTTATTCACGATGATTTACCTTGTATGGACAACGACGATTTCAGAAGAGGAAAACCATCATGCCATAAGGCTTTTGGTGAAGCAAACGCGCTACTTGCCGGTGATGCACTTTTAACCGAGGCATTTAATATTGCTTCTAAGACAAAGAATATAGATTCTGGCTACGTTTTAAAAGCTATTGAGGTTAT
>JAZNBQ010000120.1:0-15269 GCA_045587065.1 Acutalibacteraceae bacterium
ACTATGGAATTGATACAACAAAGCTTTTTTTGGAGAGTTCTATTTCTGCTCCGCCAACATTTTTAAGGGTTAATACTCTAAAAACGAACAAAGAATATCTTTTAAAAGCGTTTGATATTTCTGATGCACTACCTAACGATATAAACACAATAAGAATAAATAATGTTGGTAGTCTTGAAAACTTGCAAGATTTCAATGATGGGCTTTTTTATGTTCAGGATTTATCTTGCCAACGTGCAATAGAAAAACTTGATATAACCGAAAATAGTAGGGTATTAGATATATGTGCGGCCCCCGGAGGTAAAACTTTCACAGCTGCTCAGTATGCAAATTCTGGCGAAGTAATTTCATGTGATTTATATCCACAAAGAGTAAATTTAATAAAACAAGGCGCTGCTCGTTTAGGTCTGAACAATGTAAAGACGTTTGTTGGCAATGCAACTCTATACAATAATAATTTAGGCACTTTTGACAGGATTATCTGTGACGTGCCGTGTTCAGGTCTTGGAGTAATTAGAAGAAAGCCTGACATTAAATATAAGAATAATGATGATTTTTCCCAATTGGTTGAAATTCAGAAAAAGATTTTATCAAATTCAATTAAATACTTATCAGATAACGGTAAATTATTGTACTCAACATGCACACTTAATTGTGCAGAGAACAGGGAAGTAGTTGATTATATACTTGCCTCAAACAAAGATTTAAAATTAATTTATGAACATACATTTTTTCCTCATATTGATGGTGGAGATGGCTTCTATGCAGCCATAATTGCAAAGCAAGAGTGGTGATTATTTGAACAAAAAAGATATTCGCTCAATGACAAAGGAAGAACTTATAGAAGATTTTTCTAAAATTGGCGAACCTAAATTTCGTGCAGACCAGGTTTATAAATGGATGTGCTCAGGCGTTGAGAGTTTTTCTCAAATGACCAACATATCGATAAATTTAAGAAACAAGCTTGAAGAAACATATTTTATTCCAACTGTAAAGATTGTAAGAAAACTTGTTTCTAAAATTGACAATACAATAAAATATTTATATGAATTATATGATGGCAATTTAATCGAGTCGGTTTTAATGGAATATAAGCACGGATATTCTGTGTGCATTTCCACTCAAGTTGGTTGCAGAATGGGCTGTAGTTTCTGTGCCTCAGGATTAAATGGACTTGTCAGGGACCTTCTTCCTGCAGAAATGATAGCTCAAGTTATGATGGTTGGTAAAGACAACAACATAAGAGTTTCTAACATAGTTCTTATGGGTATGGGAGAACCGCTTGATAACTTCCAAAACGTTCTAAGATTTTTAGAATTAGTCAATGATAAGGACTCGTTAAATATAGGTTATAGACACATTTCTCTTTCAACATCTGGTGTTGTTCCCAAAATTATTGAGCTTTCTAAATATAATCTTCCAATTACTTTGTCAATATCTTTACATGCTCCTTTTGATGATATAAGGACTAATATGATGAAGGTTAACAAGGTATGGAATATAGCCGAACTGATTAATGCTTGTAAAGTCTATCAAAAGGCTACCGGTCGAAGAATTTCCTTTGAATATGCCATGATAGATGGAGTTAACAATACTCAGGAATGTGCTCAACAACTTGCACACATATTAAAAGGAATTATGTGTCACGTTAACTTGATTCCGGTAAATCCTGTAAAGGAGAATTCATACAAAAAACCAACAAAATCTTCATTAGAAGCTTTTGCTAATAAATTAATTTCACTCGGTGTCAATACAACAATAAGAAGAACACTAGGCAGTGACATTGACGCATCTTGCGGTCAGTTAAGACAGAATTTTAATAGTAATAGAGGTGATACAATATGACTTTGTTTAGTATGACAGACATTGGACTTAAACGTACAACAAATCAAGATTCATTTTATACAGGTGAGTTTGATAACGGAGCTGTTTTTGCCGTTGTCTGTGATGGTATGGGCGGTGCTAACGCCGGTAATATTGCCAGTGAGAAAACTGCTAATCTTATATCTAACTACATTATTAAGTCTTATACTTCTAAAATGAATGCACAAGGAATAGAGACCATGCTGAGAGCAGCGGTAGATACTGCTAACTCGGAAATATACAGTCTCTCTAAATCATCAAGCGAATATAGTGGCATGGGTACAACATTAGTTGCAGCTTTTTGTGTTGATAATCTTGTTCATATTGTGCATGTGGGCGATAGTCGTGCCTACCTTGTTGGCAGAGATGATATAAGTCAGCTAACTGTTGACCACTCTGTTGTTCAGTCAATGGTAGAAAGCGGAGAAATTGATGAAAGCGAAGCTAAAAATCACCCTAACAAGAATATTGTTACCAGAGCTATTGGTGTTACTGACGACATTATGTGTGATTATACAATAGCTATAAAACCTGAAAATTCTGTTATATTGATTTGTACAGACGGATTAAGCAATTATCTGGATAATCAGACGATTCTAAATACTGTACAAAATACAGAAAAAGACGAATGCGCAGGTAAACTTGTAAAACTTGCAAATGATGCAGGCGGCAACGACAATATTACTGTTGTATTAATTTACTAATGAAAAATAACATATATTTAGTCATATAAAGCAAAAGGATGGTTGATATGGATAAATACGTAGGAAAAAGACTTGACGGTCGATATGAAATCAAAGAAATTATCGGCGTTGGCGGAATGGCCGTTGTATATAAGGCTTATGACAACGTTGATGATAAAATTGTTGCAATAAAAATCTTAAAGGATGAGTTTACGGGCAACGAAGAGTTCCTAAGGAGATTTCAAAATGAGTCTAAGGCTATCGCTGTGTTATCTCACCCCAATATTGTTAAGGTTTTTGACGTTAGTTTCGGCGATTTAATTCAGTATATCGTAATGGAATATATAGATGGTATAACATTAAAAGAATATATTGAACAAAACAATCCATTAAGTTGGAACGAATCTGTTTATCTTACATTACAAATATTAAGAGGTTTACAGCACGCCCACGATAAAGGTGTTGTTCATAGAGACGTTAAACCTCAAAATATTATGGTTTTACCTGATAACACAATTAAGGTAACAGATTTTGGTATTGCACGTTTTGCAAGAAACGAACAAAGAACTATTACTGACAAAGCTATCGGTTCAGTTCACTATATTAGCCCTGAACAGGCTAGAGGCGATAACACTGATGAAAAGGTAGACGTATATTCTGTTGGTGTAATGCTCTATGAAATGTTAACAGGTAAACTTCCTTTCCAAGCTGAAAGTGCCGTTTCTGTTGCTATTATGCAGCTTCAAAAAGACCCTCAGTTACCTAGAACAATAAATGGGTCTATTCCACTAGGATTAGAGCAAATTACAATGCACGCCATGCAAAAAGATGCTTCTAGAAGATATAAAACTGCTGCAGAGATGCTATGTGATTTAGAAGCGTTTAAGCAAAACCCTGCAGTTACCTTTGATTACGACTATTTTGTAGATGATTCTCCTACAAGATTTATATCTAGCAATAGCACTCCAACCGATGATAAACCGGAAGAGAATGAACAAAAAGCTCCTATTATTCCGATATTAGCCGGAGTTTCAGCTACCTTTATTGTTGCTATTATAATTCTTTTGTGTGTTTTAATTCCTAAGTTCTTAGGCGGCACAGGGGATGAGGGAGAATGCCCAACATTTATTGGAATGACTTATGAAGAGGTTGAAAAACACGAAGAGTATAATAACCTATATGACATAAAAATTGAGTGGGGAGACTATAATAAAGATTATGCTTATGGCGAAATCTATAAACAAGTTCCCGACGCAGGAAAAGGCATTAAAGATGGCGGTACTGTTACCGTTTACGTAAGCATGGGACAAAAAACTGTAAAGGTTCCCGATGTTTATGGATTTACATCCACAAGAGCAAAGACTCAACTTGAAGCCGAAGGCTTTAAAGTAAAATTTGTCGAAATGCCTGATGAAGATTACGAAGCAAATACCGTAGTTAAAACTGTACCTTCACGTTCTACCAGCGTTCACGAAGGAACTGAGGTAGAAGTGTATGTTAGCACCGGCGCTCCTACTGTTTATATTTCATTACCTGACCTTGTTGGTCTTTCTGAATCTAACGCTAAGAAAGAAATCGAACGCTATGGACTAACTGTTGGTGAAATAAAGACTGTCCCATCTTCTAAGCCTAAGGGAACTGTTGTTGCACAAAGTCCGGCTGTTGGAAGCACCGAAAAAGTTGGTAAAGGTACACCAATAAATATTGAAATCAGCAGTGGTCCGATTACATTTGATTTACAGGTTCAACTTCCAACCGATTTCGTTCAGAATGTTGTTAGCGTTTCCATCTGGGATAATGCAACATGTGTCACTGAATCAAGTAAGATTGACCTACAAAACAGTGGATACAAGTTTACTTTCAAGGACTTTACCATAAATGAAGTTCCGGTATCATACACTGTTAAACTTGCTTATACTGACAATAACCAAATCAAATATGCATCAATTAAAGATATTAAAATTATCGATGAGACAGGTAAGTGGCAGCAAGTTAAAGAATACGATTATCCGGTCGTAAAAGAAATTTCAACCCCTGAAACATCTTCTGATAGCTCAAGTAATGAACAAGCTAATGGTTAGTACTGTTGACGGAATAATTATTAAAGCAATATCTGGTTTTTATTACGTTGAAACAGATAATGGTATAATTGAATGTAAAGCAAGGGGGAAATTCCGTATTGATGGAGTTTCTCCTCTTGTGGGAGACCGCGTACAGGTTCAACTTGATGGAAATAAGGGCTCTGTAACAAAAGTTTTTCAACGTAAAAATCAGTTGGACAGGCCTACTGTTGCAAATATCGATAAATTATTTATAATTTCTTCGCTATCTATACCAACTCCAAATGCTTTAATTATTGATAGATTAACCGCGCTTTGTGAATATAAAAAAATCACTCCTATCGTTGTATTTAATAAGAGCGATTTAGCACCCGAAGATGAATGGGTAAGTATTTATAAAAGCGCAGGTATAAAAACCATCTTATCATCTACCGTCACTAAAGAAGGTATTGATGAAATTAAAAAAGAATTAAGTGATTCTGTTTCCGTTTTTACAGGAAATTCGGGTGTTGGCAAATCTTCGTTGATTAACTGCTTGTTTCCAACTTTAAAGCTAATTACGGCAGATGTTAGCGATAAATTGGGTAGAGGAAGACATACTACTCGTCACTGTGAACTTTTCAAGCATGAATATGGCGGTTATATTGCTGATACACCAGGTTTTTCTTCACTTGATACAGATGTTAATGATATTGAGTTTAAAAATTGTTTAGCAGAATGTTTTATAGATTTTACCGACTATACTTCTAATTGTCGCTTTACAGACTGTGCCCACATTGGTGAAAAGGGATGCACCGTTTGTCAAGCAGTTCTGGACGGAAAAATCCAACCTTCACGCTATGAATCCTATAAACAACTTTTTAGTGAAATGAAAAATATAAAAGAATGGAATATAAAAAAGTGAGGCATTGCCTCACTTTTTTTATTTATACTATCATTAACATTAAAGAAGAAAGAACTAAAATGAATGTAAGTGTGCTGAATTTTACTTCCTTAAATTTATTGAGTATTGAAATCAAAACTAAACCTACAATAGTAAAACCAATACCATTTAATATTGTGGAGAAAACGGTCGCAAAAATGCCGGTATTAAACGCAAATTGCAAAACACAGTTAAAGATTAAAATATAAATACTAGAATCAAGATTATAACATTCCAGTATTTTAATTTTAGCTGCTGCAAATTTTAATAAGTAAACGCAACCCATAACAATTAAAAAAGTAAACATTATTGAAAGAACTAATAGATTTTCAGGTATTAAAATAAACAACAGGTGATTTATCGTGTTATTAATTAACGCTATTGTTAGTTGTATGGCACTAAAACCAGTGAAAATCTTATAATAATCTGATTTTTCAATCTGTTTTGCAAAGATAATTTTAGAAAGATTATCGTTATAGAGAAAAACAATAAAAAGTGTGGAAAGAATTATAAACATTATTTTTCCTCCTTTTTATTAAGAATTGTAAACACAGCTGTTATTATGGCAAGCAACAGTATGCCACTTGCAGCGTGCCTAAAGAATGCAATCCCTTCGAAATTTGCAATAGGAAGCTTTTTATTAAACAGCGAGACTAAACCTACCAATTCTCTTACAAAAGCGATTGTTGGCAATACTACGGCGAATTTTAGCATAATACGGCAATAACCTTGAAGATTATCGCTAATAATATCAGAATTGCATCTATAAAGAAGACATAAAAGCAATTCACTTGATAAAATGTAAGGCAATAAATTTATTATGAATTCAAATTTATTCATAAAAATTAGCGTGGAAACAATTCCAAGTATTATGACAATCGTTATAGGTAGTGCCAGAGCTATCAAATTGTAATATCTATTATCCTTTAAAAACTTATTAATATAGTTCATTGAAATTACAACCAAAAAATGTAAAATTGCCATAGAAAGCAGGATTATGACTGCATTTATCAAACAATAAGAGGGAACAAGTAGCGGTATTAAGCAAAGGCTGATATTAACAATGTTTATGTCTTTAATACTATTTTTCATTTAAACCCCTCTTTTCTCGTATCTTAATTTTATCAATTAAATTAACAAAAAGTGACATTATCACAATAGCAAAAGCAGAACCGTCAGGATAGATAGATGTGTATCTGATAAATGCTATGATTAATCCACAACCAACACCAAAAATCACTTTTCCAAGTCTTTTGCCAGGAATTATTCCACTGTCCAGATTAAAATAGAAGCAAGAAATTAACAGACTTCCGGAACAAATGTATGTCAAGGGATTTTCTCCCATAACAATAGAGATAATTAAACTTGAAGCAAATATACTAACCGGAATCTCCCAAGATATTAATTTTACAGTAAGTAAATACAAACCGCCGATTATAATAAGAATTGAAGAGGTTTCTCCAATACATCCGCTAGTAACTCCTAAAATGATTTCTTTAATATTGTAGTAACCTTGCGAAAGGGGAGTAGCTGTAGCAATAACGTCTGACATTGGTTCCAAATATGTAGACATCTGAGTCGGAAAAGAAAGTTGCAAGAAAATTCTCGATACAATAACAGGGGGAAGCAGGAAACCACCGTCCACCTTGAGAAATAAACGAACTACAAAAACTGAAAAAAGAGCACCAATTACTACAACATATAATGGAAGAGTCGGCGGTAGCATAATTGCAAGGAACAGACCTCCCGCAACTGATTCCAGATAGTCAAAGTCATCATTATTAGTTATGTATGTGTTCAACAAATAGTCAAAGATAACAGTAGATGATATGCTAACAGCATAGATTAGCAACGCGTTTATTCCAAAGAGAATCAGACCGAAAACACTAATAGGCAGTAACGCAAAAATTTTATCAATATTTTGTCTAATAAATTTTGAACGAATTAGTTTTAAAGTCTCTTTAATATTCAAAATCAACACCAACCAAACAAATTTTTATGAAAATAGGGGGAGTAGCAACTCCCCCTAAAATTATTTTGTCAACATATCAATCAAAGTTCTGTAATATAATGCAGGGTCGTCTAGAAAATTATCTTTAATCTTGAAAATTTGAGAATCATCAGCAACCTTAAGTGTAAAGCTCATAACAACCTTATCGTTTTCAAGGGCAGAACAGGTAATGAAATTGCCATTTTCATTTCTTTCAATTACAATTTCAGTTTCCTTCATATGTCTGTTTCTAAGAAGCATTTTCTTTGCTATATTTAAAGCTTTTTCTCTAACAGTAAAAGGTACACCGGACTGTAAAGCCTGACCTGCGTCCTTTCCTTTAGCATTAATATTATAAGCACCTTTAATTTTCTCGTCTTCGTAGATTAAACCGTTTTTTTCAAGCTGATAGAATGCATCACTAACTTCAAAAGTATTTGCAATACCATCTAAATGAAGTAAATCCGAAAGTTGAGAAGCAGGTAAAGGTTCATTAACATTTGTTAACAGATACAAAACAAGTATTTTAATCTCAGTTGTGCTTTTGAGTCCACCTCTGCGCACATCTGCCGAAATAGCGTCTCTTTCCATTGAAAATCTCCATAGTTTTTTTAATATTATACAAAAATACGATATATTTGTCAAGAATAGCAACAATCCCAACTATACAAAATAGAAAGCAGTATCCCAAGCAGGAACATAGGGGAAATGTCGCATATATATCTTATAATTTGGATTAAATTCCAATATTTTTAGTGGCAACTTGAAATAATCTTCGCTTTTATGATAACATGAAACCAGCATTTTTGGTTTCTTTTCAGTTATTGTGTTTTTGCCGCCTAAAATGGTTTTATATTCAAGCCCCTCAACATCTATATTGATAAAATCAAAATTATATTTTTGGCTTAGTGAATCAATAGAAATTGATGGAATAAGCTTGTCACCACCGAATTTAGAGCTTCTGCTATTGTTATTACTAAAACCAATAAAGCCGTCAGAATCAGAGACCGCAGAATTAATACATACAACATTATTGTAGCAAGCCGTGTTATTAACAAGCTTTTTATAGTTCTTTATGTCAGGTTCAATAGCAATAATTTGAGAATAGTAGGGGAAACGTGTAGCAAAATCAATAACCGTATCTCCGTTATATGCTCCCAAATCTAAGAAAGCTGCAGAATCATTTAATCTTAAAATATTGGAAAACGTCTCGTCAGGGTCTGACTCACATGAAAATAATCTGTCAATTTTTCCATCCAGTTTAAAAAGTGTTGTTTCTTCAAAAACTTTTTTGGATAGATTGTCATTTAACAAATCGTAAACCTTTCTTAACTCATCAGAATGCCTTTTTGCAAAAGACAGGTTAAATATATCTCCGTCGCAAACAGGAACATCCGGAGCCAAAATTTCGTGTTTCTTTGATATTTCTTTAATATTATTTATAACCTCAGGCCTGTTAGAACCAAAAGCAAAAAGCACGATAAAATCATCAAATATTTCCTCGGCTTGATAAAGTGATAAAACCTTCATATTATGAAAATAACGTTCTCTGACAAAACCATCACTTGCAAACACGCCGTTAATAGAAATATTGTTTTTTTCTAATTCATCAATGATTTTGTCTGCGCCATTTCCCGTACCATAGATTAAAATAGGTTTTTGGGCAGATTTTAAGGCATTCCAAATGTCTAACAAAGTATTTCTCCTTTAAGGTTTTATATCATTGTATATCATATGAAATGAATTGTCAAATAGGACAAACAAAGCCCTAATATTATTGACAAAAAGTAATTATTAGTGTAAAATTGCTAAGTAGTAAATATGTAATATACGCGCTTGTAGCTCAGCAGGATAGAGCGTCCGCCTCCTAAGCGGAAGGTCGGGGATTCGAATTCCTTCAAGCGCGCCAAAAAGCGTCGATTTTTATTTTCGACGCTTTTTATTTAATACTCAGTATATAAATTTTCAAATCGCTAATCATATTAATATTAAATAATGAGGTGTTATTATGTGTACAGCCATATCTTTTAAAACAAAAGACCATTATTTTGGAAGAAATCTGGATTTAGAATATTCTTACAATGAAATGGTAACAATTACACCACGAAACTTTTCTCTTGATTTTCGAAAGATGGGCCAAATAAAAAGCCATTATGCAATAATTGGAATGGCATACGTATGCGACAATTATCCTTTATATTATGACGCTACCAACGAAAAAGGTTTAAGCATTGCAGGACTAAATTTCCCTAATAATGCACACTATAATAATTATTGCGATAATAAGGATAATGTAACGCCCTTTGAACTGATTCCTTGGATTCTGTGTCAATGCAGCACTGTATGTGAAGCTAAAACTCTGTTAAGCAGAATAAATATCTTAAATGAATGTTTCAGCGACAAACTGGCTCTTACACCACTTCATTGGATTATTACGGATAGTGAATCATCTATCACTTTAGAGTCGGTTAAAACAAAAATAAAAATATATGATAATACTGTTGGTGTGCTAACTAATAATCCAACCTTTGATTATCATATATTTAATTTAAACAACTATATGAAGCTATCAAAAAAAGAGCCAATCAACAGTTTTATAAATCAGGATTTGAATATTTATTCTCGTGGTATGGGAGCTATTGGTTTGCCGGGAGATTCATCGTCGATGTCTAGATTTGTAAGGGCAACCTTTATTAAATCAAACTCTGTTTGTAATAACACCGATGAATCAAGCATCTCTCAGTTCTTTCATATATTAAGTTCAGTAGAAATGACTAACGGATGTGTTGAAATTAACAAAAATCAATATGAAATGACAGTTTATTCTTCTTGTTGCAACACCACACGTGGTGTATACTATTATACTACCTACAACAACAGACAAATTAACGCTATCGATATGCACAAGGAGAATTTAGACGGTAATAAACTAATATGCTTTACGTTAAATAATAAACAAAATATTAGACATCAAAATTAAAAACTAACCCCCACTAGTATTATTAGTGGGGGTTTTTCTTTCCTAAAGGGGAGAGGGTATCTATTTTTTTGCTTTAGAAAGGGGATTCGCATCAATTGCTGATTTAATGCTATTGTCTGAAACGTGTGTATAAATTTGTGTAGTTCCCAGATTTGAGTGCCCTAAAATATTTTGAAGAGTTCTCACGTCAACACCGCCATGTTGATACATCAATGTTGCTGCAGTATGTCTTAATTTGTGAGTTGACAAGCCTTTACCATCAAGACCACATTTTTCCAGAGCTGTATAAACAATGTGTTGAACAGTTTTATTGCTGATTCTTCTTTTATTGCGACTGATAAATAAAGCGTTTTTATATTCAGCCGGTATGCATTCAACCGGTCTGACTTTAAGATAGTCTTCAAGTGCCGATAAACACGCCTCATTTAAGTATACAATACGTTCTTTATTTCCTTTACCAATTATTGTTAAAGAGCCGTCAGATTTAATATTTGATAAATTTATATTGCAAAGCTCTGACAAACGTAGACCACAATTAAGAAAAAACGTAATAATACAATAATCACGCGCTCTGTTTGGGTTATCTACATCGTTTACTGAATTTAGTAATTCAAGAGATTCTTCTAAAGAAAGGTGTTTAGGTAAGGTAGTGCCAATTTTGGGAGCATCCAGTAATTCTGCCGGATTAACATCTAAGATTCCTGCATGGGACGTGAGATATTTAAAAAACGAACGTAACGTAGAAACTTTACGAGCACGTGTAGTTGCATTATTGTTACGGTCATTTTTACAATAAACAAGAAATGAATGCAAATCTGATAAAGTGATAGTTTTTAATAAATCGATAGACACATCATTTATAGGAATGCTATCAAAGGATTGCTCATTTTCAGTAAGACCATTTATCATTTTAATGTATCTGAAAAAGGTAGTTAAATCTAAATAATATTCATTAACAGTAGAAGAAGATTTGTTTTTAATAATCTCATCATAATTTAAGAAATCAACTAAAAACTTTGGAGCATCATAAAATATTTCTTTTTTCATTAAATAAACACAACCTTTACAATAAGATAGAAAAAAGTGCTATTTAAGACATTTTCATATAAACGCGGCGTTTTTCACTCACCTCAATTATACAAAACATTCATTTTGTATAATTGGAACAATAATTATAACAGACATTCCCTTTTAGAAAATGTCTGAAAAATTAACCTTTAAATTAAGTATAATCTAAAAAATCATTATTGTCAAATAAAATTTTGTTACTAAACTCCTGTAAAATCAAAATTCGGTATATATTCAGTTGTTGAACTTGTTAGTGACTGAATATAGATATCAGAAAACTTCTTGTTGTAACAGTGTTCTAATACTTTGTTATATTCTCGCCTGGTAATAAGTCTATTAATCTTATCATTAGTTGCAGATTTATTCATGGGAACATATTGTGACATTAAGGAAAGTACAATTTCAGGAGTATTGTTGTCAAGCCAATCAATAATCTTAATCGCTTCATTAGTTTCCTGCGGTAAAATTAAATGTCTTACAACTACACCGCTAAGCATTTTATCGTCATTGTCGTATATAGGCGTTCCTTTTAGTTTAACAGCGGTTTTAATTGCATTTGTTACAACGTCAAAGTAATCACTACACTTGGCATATTTTATTGCATTTTCATTTGAATAAAATTTAAAGTCAAACAAATAAACGTCAAAAATGTTTTTAGCAATATTCTCTGACAAATCATAACCACTGGAATTATATACTAACGGAATTTTAGGTTTGTAAATCTCAAGAGCTTTTTCAATTACGTTGAAATAATGGGTTGGAGTAACAAAATTAATATTTTCTGCTCCCTCCCCTTCTAGCCTTTTAATAATACCTGCCAAATCATTTATCGTAATAGTCTTACCTTTTAATTCCTGGCTTATTTCAAAGTTTTGACAAAAGATACAACCTAGTGAACACCCACTAAAGAAAATCGTTCCAGAGCCATTTTTACCCGTTATAAAAGGCTCTTCTCCAAAATGAAGTGCTGCACGCGCTAATTTTGGCAGTGATGGCGCCTTACACCAACCACCAATGTTTTCAATATCAGTTCTGGTAGCGCCGCATTTTCTTGGACAATCATTGCATATGTACATTTGTATTCACTTCTTCTTTTTTTAACGGTAGCAATCGTTTTTTTACAATAAGTTTATCAAATGTTTGCTTAAAAGAAATCATCGCTTTATATTTAATATCACAATTCAAGCAATGAAGGTCACTTCTGAACCAATTATTGTAATACTTGAATTTTTTATACTTTTTTATTGGTTCATTACATTTTGGACACAGAAATCTAAAATAAGCCTTATCAATTTTGCTATCGTTTGGATTAGACAGATAATATGGTTTAAATGTCAATCGAGCATAAAATTCAGGTTTGGTAGCGTCCTTGATTAGCTTTTCAAATCGCTCCTTATTATAGGTGCTTTTCAGTAAAAGACTACAAACCTCGGAATCATCAAGCGCTGTATGAAGATAGAATCCGTCAACAGAAATATTTAAAATCTCTGCAGCGCTGTTTAGAGAGATTTGATTAGTAATATCAAATCCACTAATCTTTAGCTCGTTTTGAACAAAGGTTTGCAAATCTAAATATTTTTCTAAATAAAGAGTCTTCTTTCCTTTAAGTAGTGCGTTGCTATTCTCTATAATTGCATATAAATCGGAATTACTCCAGCTCATTGTTAGAATATCTTTCCCGCACCATTTATTATACATATCAAAAGCGGTGCTTAATGACACGCCATTAAGCATTTGCTCATTAGAAATACTTGTTAAATTTATAAACCTATTACTTAATTTTTTAGTTATAGACGAGCGAATAGTAACCTCAAATTTATCGATAATATTAAATTTACTATTTAATTTTACAGCGCCTATTTGAATGATTTCGTTTAGAAATCGTTTTTCTTTATGAAAATAGGCACTGTTCCACTCAAGGTCAAAGATAATATAATTCATTATTTGTTTTTAGCCTCAAATTTCATTCGTTGTTCTTTTTCGAGAATTCTCTTTCTAAGTCTAATAGATTTAGGTGTAATTTCTACAAGTTCATCATTTTTAATAAACTCTAACGCCTGTTCTAGAGAAAGTGTTGAATGAGGAACAAGTCTAAGAGCATCATCTGAACCTGCAGCGCGCATATTTGTTGCTTGCTTTTTCTTGCATACGTTGCAAACAATATCTTCGTTTTTAGGATTTTCTCCAACTATCATTCCTTCATACACCTTAACACCGGGTCCAATAAATAATCTTCCGCGAGACTGTGTGTTATAAAGTCCATAACCGGTTGACTCTCCTGTTTCATGAACAACTATGGAACCGGTTAGTCTGTTTTCTATATCTCCTTTGTACTCCTCATAACCATTAAAGATATGATTCATAATACCGTTACCGTTTGTATCGGTAAGGAATTGAGAACGATAACCAATAAGGCCACGTGCAGGTATTAAGAATTCAAGATGAGATGTTCCTCCCTCTCGTGTTCCCATATTTTTAAGTTCTGCTTTTCTAGTTCCAAGACGTTCCATTACAGGACCAACATAATCCTGTGGAACTTCAATCATTAAGAGCTCTATCGGTTCATGTAGTTTGCCGTTAATAGTCTTATAAATAACTTCAGGAGGAGAAACCTGGAACTCGTAGCCTTGTCTTCTCATTGTTTCAATAAGAATAGAAAGGTGCAACTCTCCCCTTCCTGAAACCTTAAACGTATCAACAGAGTCAGTTTCATCAACTCTTAAAGATACATTTGTTTCGACTTCTTTAAATAATCTGTCCCTTAAATTTCTTGAAGTAACAAACTTTCCTTCTTTTCCGGCAAAACGAGAATTATTTACCATAAAATTCATGGAAAGTGTAGGTTCATCAATCTTGATAAAGGGCAATGGCTCAATATGCTCTCTGTCGCATGCGGTTTCGCCGATGTTTAGTTTTTCAATACCTGCTACCTGAACAATATCTCCAAAAGTAGCAGTTTGTGTTTCAACACGTTTTAGGCCTTCATAGGTGAAAATTTTACTGATTTTTACAATAGAATTTGTGCCGTCATCATGACAGAGCGCAACAGACTGACCGGCATGAAGAGTACCACGTTCAATTCTTCCAACGCCAATACGACCTAAATATTCATCATATTCAATATTAGAGAAAAGCAACTGCAATGGAGCATCACCGTCACCAACAGGTGCAGTAATTTCATTAACAATTATATCAAATAATGGTCGCAAATCTGTTCCTGCTTCATCAGGAGATAAAGTTGCATAGCCATCTTTACCAGAAGCGTATACAACAGGAAAATCAATTTGGTCATCATCTGCCCCAAGCTCGATAAACAGGTCTAAAACTCCATCAACAACCTCAAGTGGTCTGGCCATTGGTCTGTCTATTTTATTAACAACAACAATTACTTTTTTGCCAAGTGACAAAGCCTTTTTTAAAACAAAACGTGTTTGAGGCATACATCCTTCAAAAGCATCAACCAGGAGTAAAACACCATCAACCATAGTAAGTATTCTTTCAACTTCCCCACCGAAATCAGCGTGGCCGGGTGTATCGATAATATTAATCTTAATATCCTTATACATAACGCTTGTATTTTTAGAAAGAATGGTTATACCTCTTTCTCGTTCCAAGTCGTTGGAATCCATAACACGGTCATCAACAGATTCATTTGTTCTGAACGTGCGGCTTTGCTTTAAAAGACCATCAACCAATGTAGTCT
>JAZNBQ010000121.1:0-5287 GCA_045587065.1 Acutalibacteraceae bacterium
ATTTTCTAAATTTTCTTTTCCGTTTGAGAATTCATCAATGAATGCTGCAGATAAATCTGCGGCGTTATTAAGGGATTCAATAGCACTAATTATATTTACTGAAATTTGTTCAAACTTTTCATCATTTAATTTATTAATAGACTTTTCGGCAATTTGAGACAGTGTAATGGCACCATTATTCTCATCATCGCCTAACAGATTAATAACGCACTCGTTAAGTTGATTAATAACCTTTTCGCGGTTTTGAAGAAGTAGTTGTGTAGCCTTCAATTTTTCAACTTCGCCTATTTTAATCTCTGACGACTCAAGCTCGGAAATCTGGTATTTTAACAAATCCATTCTTTCCTGTTTTTTATCTTCGTCGATTTCTAAACTCTTGATTTCGCGTCTTATATCATTAAATCTTTTGAAGCATCTATAATATTCATCCTTGATTTCAAAGTTATCTGCTAATAAATCAATATAAATATAATGATTCTCTGGTTTTAAAAGCATTTGATTATCGTGTTGTCCGTGAATATTAACAAGATATTTACCAATTTCACGAAGCACAGTAGCAGTAGTAGAAACGCCATTGATTTTGATAATACCGTTTCCTGAAAGGCTCAAGACTCTTTGAATTACTAAATTACCATCTTCGTCCAGGTCAAAACCATTTCCTCTAATAATATCAAGAGTAACATCTGATAAGTCGCAAAAAACGGCTGAAACAGTTGCTTTGTCCTCACCTGTTCTTATTAGTTCTTTTGACGTTCTTTCACCCAATACAGCGTTTAAAGAATCAATAATAATTGATTTTCCTGCACCTGTTTCACCGGTAAGAACATTAAAGGTCTTAGTAGGCTCGATATTTGCTTTTTCTATTACCGCGATGTTCTCAATATGTAAATACTTTAGCATATTATACCGCCTAGATTAATTTCTTAAGTTCTTTTGTTAACTTAATAGAATGCACTTCGCTATCTGTAATAGCAAAAATTGTATCATCACCTGCAAGTGAGCCTAAAATTAAATCGTTATACAAATTATCTATAGCAACACAAGCACTGGACGCCATACCTGCATAGCACTTAATTATAACAGTGTTCATTGAGTAGAGCACATCATAAGCAGCGCGTGAAAACAATTCGCGATAATGTTGTAGATTCTGAGAAAATTCATTAGAAGACTTTTCAGAAACCATATATCTATAGACGCCGTTGCTATCATGTGATTTAATAATTCTAAGTTCTTTAACGTCACGTGAGACTGTGGACTGAGTGACAATAAAGCCTAAATCTTCAAGTTTGGTCTGAAGCTCATCCTGAGTTGTAATAATGTTGGTTTTAATTAACTCTAATAATTTTTCCTGTCTTTTGTTTTTCATAATTTAACCTAAAATTTATAAGATAATGTCTTATAAAATGTCCTTCCACTTAAATTAATAAATTTCGCCTCGTAAACTGATTTAGTAATAATAATTTTACATTTATTATCAACAGGTATTTTGTCTCTTCCGTCAACAGTTAAGCACGATGAAGAGTCGGAATCCGAAACGGATAATGTAATAATATTCTCTTGATTAACTATTAAAGGCCTTGCTGTCATAGAATGAGAACAAATAGGAGTAATAATGAAACATCTTGCAGATGGTTCAACAATGGGTCCACCGGCTGACATTGAATAAGCCGTAGAACCGGTTGGTGTAGATAATATAATTCCGTCAGCGTGATAATTAATGTCATCGCCTAAAATATTCAGATTAATATCAGAAATTTTTGTAATGCCTCCACTACCCAGAACTATGTCATTAAGTGCCGTGCCAGAAAAAATTTTTTCACCATTTTTAATAATCTCAACGTTAAGCATTATTCTTGAATCTATTGAATAATCATAAGTTGTTAACTTATCCAGAAGAGAAAGCTCATTATTATCAACGTCTGCCAGGTATCCAAGTCTTCCTGCGTTAATTCCAAGTACCGGTTTAGAAAAGGCTGAAGCTGCCTTTGCATAATTAATTAACGTTCCGTCGCCGCCAACAGTTATTATCACATCACAGTTTTTATACAATTCTTCTTCACACTGTTTTGGACAGTCAAGAAAATCAATGCCTTTTGGAAGAAAAACGTCAACATTTTTTGCTTGCAGTTGCTTTACCGCGTTAAGGGTAATATCAACCACGCCGAATTTGTCCATGTTTGGAAAAATTGCGATCTTCATATTTTCTCTCCTTTCAGTACATTATGAGATAATTCTGCAATGTCTTTAGCTGTAACCTCAATTAAATTTTCAGGATTTGAAGTTTTTTTAATATGAATTAAATATTCTATATTACCTTCAGGTCCTTTAATTGGGGAAAAATCCAGATTTAAAATGCTAAAATTATTTTTAAGTACCATATCGATTATTTTTTCAATAACCTCAATATGTACAGATAAGTCTCGTACTACACCTTTTTTCCCAACCTTATCGCGACCTGCTTCAAACTGTGGTTTAATAAGACAAACTGCAGTCGCACCATCAGACATAAGGGTTCTCATTACAGGAACTATAATTGATAATGAAATAAAAGAAACGTCCACGGAACAAAAATCCAAGTAATCAGGAATTTGTTCTTTGGTCACATATCTGAAATTAGTGCGCTCTAAATTTACAACTCTTTCATCGGTTCTAAGTTTCCATGCAAGTTGGCCATAGCCCACATCGATAGAATATACCTTTTTTGCGCCATTTTGTAACATACAATCGGTAAAACCGCCTGTTGAGGCGCCAATGTCAGCACAAATTTTATCTGATAAATCCAAGTTGAAATTTTCCACAGCTTTTTCAAGTTTTAAGCCGCCTCTACTTACATATTTTAAGGTAGAACCTCTTAATTCAATTTTATCAGTATATTTAATGGTAGTTCCAGGTTTATCAAATTTTTCGTTATTAACGAAAATCTGCCCTGCCATAATTAAAGCCTTTGCTTTCTCACGGCTTTCTGCAAGGCCTTGCTCAAAAACTGCCATATCAAGTCTAATTTTATCAGACATTATTGTTATTCTCGCTTTCAACTATATTGAAAATAGCATCGCTGCTTAAATTATATTTATTGATAGCTGCTTGTACGCTCATTGATGGTACAAACTCGTTCTCAACTGCAGTAATTTTGCACGGAATTTCTAATGAAGATGCTAACTGCTGTGAAATTCCACCATTTAAAATGCCTTCTTCAAAAAAGTATATTTTTTTGTAAGAAGATAATTTTGAAATTAGTTCACAAGAGTATGGGAAAACCTTATTAAGTTTAATCAGATCAACCTTTATACCCTGCTCGTCAAGTTGTTTTTGTGCTTTTATCGCATTAGAGGAAATAGTTCCGTAGGTTACAATTGCTAAAGAACCAGAATTTTCAAATACTGTATAATCTTTACCGTCGAAATCAAAAGAAAAATCCTCTACACCTTTAGGGTAACGTATTGCGAGCGGAGAATTAGAATTAAGTGATAAATCTAAATAGCCTCTAAGCTCATTATAACTCGCAGGAGAATATATGGTCATATTTGGGATAGTTGATAAATATGCAACGTCAAACAGGCCCTGGTGTGTTTCGCCGTCCTCGCCTACAAAACCAGCCCTGTCAACAAGAAATCTCACAGGAAGCTTTGCAATTGCGGTGTCATGAATAAGTTCGTCATAGCCTCTTTGCAAAAAGGAGCTATAAACGGCAAAATACGGCTTCATACCACCTTTGGCCAGACCGGAAGCAAATGTTACTGCATATTCCTCGGCAATTCCTACATCGAAAAATCTGTCTTTATGACTGTTTGAAAAAGCATCAAGTCCAGTGCCATTGGGCATAGCTGCAGTAATGGCACAAATTTTTTCATCAGACTCTGCTGCTTTGTTTAAAAAATTGCCGCATACTGTAGAAAATGTTTCGGTATTATTGTGTTTAACACCATCGGCAGAATCAAAAGAAGAAACGCCATGATAACTACCAGGCTCATTTTCTGCATAAGAATAGCCTTTGCCTTTAGTAGTAATTACGTGAACAATACTTGGAGTATCTTCCTTTAAAGCAATTTTTAGTAATGACTCTACTCCTTGTACATTGTGACCATCAATTGGGCCAAAATAATTAAATCCAAGTCCTTCAAAAACGTTAGTCCTATAAATAAAACCCTTTAACATTTTTTTAATCTTAGAAATAAAACTATAAAGGTAATTTCCCAAGGGAATATTTTGAAGCAACTTTTCAGTTGTGTTTTTTAAGGTATGATAACTTGGCTTAACTCTTATCTTATTTAAGTGGGCAGAGAGGGAACCAACGTTTTTAGATATGGACATTTTGTTATCATTTAAGACAATCACAAAATTACCCCTACTGTTGCCAATATTATTCAAAGCCTCGAGAGCTAGGCCGCCTGTTAATGCACCGTCACCAATTACTGCAACAGCGGTACCATCCTTGCCGCTAAGCTTGTTTGCTTTGTATATTCCATAAGCTGCGGCCAAAGAATTACTTGCATGTCCTGTTACAAACGGGTCGTGTTCGCTCTCATCCGGCCTCATAAAACCGGAAAGACCATTTTCTTTTCTTATTTCCTTAAAACGCGATAACCTGCCAGTTAATATTTTATGAACATAGCACTGATGCCCTACGTCAAAAATAATAGAATCTTCTGGCGAGTTGAAAACTCTATGAAGAGCAACTGTCAACTCAACAATTCCTAAATTAGATGCTAAATGACCACCATTTTTAGAAACCGTATTAATTAATACATCTCTAATCTCATTGCAAAGTTCAGTGATTTGACTATTATTTAGTTGTTTAATATCGTCGGGAGCTTTAATATTATCCAAAAATTTATAGTCCAATTATTAATACCTCTTTAATTTAATAATCTCTTGTACAAAGAAAATCAGCAAGTTCCTTTAAAGCATCAGCTTTTTCTCCAAATATTTCTAAAGAAAATTTAGCCTTATCTGTTAATTCCTTTACCAAATCTTTACATTTATCAACACCATATAAAGATACAAAGGTCGATTTGTCATTATCCTCATCACTATGAATTGGCTTACCAAGCTTTTTCATATCTCCAATGCAATCAAGTATATCATCTTGAATTTGAAAAGCTAAACCCAGTGCATTTGCATAGTTTTTTGCGCCTGTAATTTCTTGGGCAGAAGCACCTGCTAAAATGCAACCAATTACGCAAGCGGCTTCAATTAAGGCACCGGTTTTAAGGTGGCAAATTTCTTTGAGAATATTTTCATCAACATTCTTGCCTTCGCTAAGTAAATCTATAGTTTGACCGCCAAT
>JAZNBQ010000122.1:0-3431 GCA_045587065.1 Acutalibacteraceae bacterium
GCCTTCGGCGAGTTATATTGAGCTTCGCTCAGTTATATTTGCTTCGCAAGTGATATTCGCTTCGCGAGTTAAAGGGCGAATATAATATCACTTTTGCCAAAGGCAAAAATATCACTATGCCGCAAGGCATAATATCACTCTGTGCGACAGCACAGAATATCACTAATTTATAAGGCGTTTCCAACCAAACTGCGATTTTTATTGTTACCTTTTTACCATAAATATAAAAACACTCCATTTACATAAATTATATTGTGGTTTATAATTGAATTGTAATAAGGAGGGTAACAATTTATGAGTATAGGTAGTCAAATCGCATTATATAGAAAATCTCTTAAAATGACACAAGAAGAATTAGGACAACTTGTTGGTGTTAGCAATCAAGCCGTTTCAAAATGGGAATTGGATGTTACATTACCAGATGTATTATTACTGCCAAGGATTGTTAAGGCGTTAAATATAACATTTGACCAATTATATGAAATCGAAGAAAGAACTATAAAACAAATTACAGCTGACAATTTCCCTGAAATTGCATTTGATATTTTGCATAGATTTTTCTTTGATAATTCAAAGTTTAGATTTACTCATATTGATAAATCAGATGAAGAGCAATATGAATTCCAAAAATTGTCGCTTGAAAAGGGGAAATCTATTGCTTGTTTTTCAAATGAATCTGGGTGCGTTTTTATAAATGATACGTTTTCGTTTATTGATAAGCATTTTAAGGAAATTGGTGAAGAAAAAATATTCGAATCTGCATATTTTGCAAATATCCTTAACAAATTAAGCGATTGTAATTTTAGAAAAGTTCTATCATATGTATATAATCACGCTTTTAATAACAACAGAAAAAGCACTTGGTTGTTTATGGCTAACGTAATACCAAAAGAGTGTGGTCTCGACGCGGAAGAAGTTGCAAAAGTCATAAATGATATGGTTTCGCTAAAATTGTGCGAGATAGATTATAATCAAAAAGGTGAAATGGAATGTTACTTTAAAACTTCGGAATTTGCCTATGTTATCGGAATATACAAATTAGCAAGTCTTTTATCAAAAGAAAAAGTTTTTATAGCTTTGAGAGATACAACAAGCATAAGTGACTATGTTTTTTAGAAAATTCTCTGTTTTCAGGCACATTTCATTCGTGCCATTAAGTTCAAAACACCCAAAGCCCCAAGGATGATAAGTTCTTGGGGCTTATTTTTTGGATAAATTTAGCTTAACGTTAAAGGTGTTGCATCTAAAAGGTTATAAAGTTGTGGTTAAAAGGGCGAGATTACTTGCTAAATTTGAATGTATTTCACTTTACGATATTACGGTAATTTTGAACTAATCTTTAAAAAAATAGTAAAATTTTCTATTGTACAGCTGCTACACCGTATGTATAGGAAGATTTTTATTTTTATAAGGCTAAATAACAATTTTTACCTTAAAAATCTTGACTCAAAAAGTATAGTGTGATATAATAGCTTAAATTATAAAATTGTTGAAAGGAACCAGCTGTCTGCAGAGGATTTTGGTTCTTTTTGTTTTTTTAGAGCAATTATAGGACAAAATAATTTCTAAAAAGGAGAATGCAATATGGAAATTCAACTCCAGGAACTTATTGACAAAATTAAAAAGGATGGCGTAGAAGCTGCAGAGGAAAAAGCAGATGATATAATCAAATCTGCAGAAGCAAAAGCAGAAAAAATTGTAGCTGATGCAAAGGCTGAGGCAGATAAAATTTTATCAAACGCCAAATTGGAAAACGAGCGTATGGTTAAATCTAGTGAAGATGCAATACGTCAGGCAGGACGAAATCTTCTTATTTCTTTCAGAGAAAGCGTTTCCAGAGAACTTAATGTGATTTTAAGTGAAAACGTTTCTGCCGTTTATTCTTCAGAAAATCTTGCAAAAATTATAGTTGATGTTGTTGAAGGTTGGGCAAATAAACCTGATGCCGAAGATATTTCTGTTATTCTGAACAGTACTTCACTGGAGTCTCTTAACGAAACAATAACTGCTGCTATCAAAGAAAAAATGCTCAAAGGTGTTACCCTTAGAGCAAACGATAACTTCGACGGCGGTTTCCGCATTGCTGTTAATAACGGTAGTGCATATTATGATTATTCTGCCGAAGCAGTTGTAGAAATGCTTTCAAATTATTTAAGCCCAAAGGTTACCCAGTTTTTGAAAGAGGCGAAGTAAAATGGCAGAGTATTTTTTAATTTCACAGCTTCCATCACTTGACGGAATAAGTGAAAACACACCGCTTCCCATAACAGAGGAACGATTTTTGGAGTTGTGTGGCAGATTCTTAGATGAAAAGGTTTTAAATGAAATTAAATCTCTGACTCTTGTTCCATCACGTCAAACAGTATCTTCAAATTCTCCTTTAATTGAAGCGTGGAATAACGGAGAAAGAGCTTTGCGACTGGCTTTAGGTAAGGTGCGCGGAGAAAAAATGGGTAAGCCCTTTGATTTGCAAAACCAGAACCTAACTCAAGAGCTTTTAAAGGTTGCAAATACCGCGGTAGAAATAGGAAATCCTTTAGAAGCGGAGAATTTCCTTTTAAATTATCGTCTCAGCTTTTTAGAAATGCTCAGACCAACGGATTCATTCTCAGAGGAATATCTTATTTATTATGCGCTAAAGCTTAAACTGATTATTAGAATCAGACAGTTTGATAAAGACCTTGGAGAAACCACTTACAAAGACATTTACGATTCCATCTTAAATAAAGATAGGTTGGAGGTTTAATAATGACGGAAAAAACAGGAAAAGTTGTTAGCATTAACGGAAACTTGCTGTCAGTAGAATTTGACGGCAACGTTTCTATGAACGAAATATGCTACGTTAAAATAAAAGACACCGCTCTTAAAAGCGAGGTTATTCGTATCAGAGGCAATATTGCTCAGGTTCAGGTTTACGAAATGACCGGCGGCATTAAAAGCGGTGATACTGTTGAATTCACAGGAGAAATGCTTTCTGCAGAACTGGGGCCCGGTCTTTTGGGACAGGTTTATGACGGACTGCAGAACCCTCTTCATCTTTTGGCAGAAAAAGCAGGTTGGTTTTTAGAGCGCGGCAACTATGCAGACGGACTTAATTCTGATAAAAAATGGGAATTCACACCAACTGCAAAGGTAGGAGACACACTGCGCGCAGGAGAATATTTAGGTACAGTTCCTGAAGGAGCTTTTACCCATAAAATTTTTATTCCTTTCTATCTTCTTGGTGTTTATACCGTAAAATCAATTGCGGAAAAAGGCGAATATACAATAAAAGATACTGTTGCAGTTATAACTGATGAACGTGGTAGAGAAATTCCTGTTACAATGTCTTTCAAATGGCCGGTTAAACGCGCAATCAGATGTTATAGCGAAAGACTCGCGCCTGTAGAAACAATGGAAACCAAGGTGCGACTTGTAGACTCATTCTTTCC
>JAZNBQ010000123.1:0-3179 GCA_045587065.1 Acutalibacteraceae bacterium
TACCTACATACAAATCGCAACAGCCTAAATAAAATCTTTCAACTATCGCCGCTGCAGTACCTACACATATTAAGCCTACCCAAAACGGTGTTGCAAATTTTATAAGGCGTTCTTTGTTGCGGTTGACTAGACCACCAATCAGGAAAAACGGTACACCTACAAACATAAAATTTCTCAAATAGTATACAGGGCCAGAAACCCCTTTTATTTTCAGCAATTCTCTTACTACAAAAAATCCCAGAAGTAAAACCGCCGAGATAACAGTTTGCATATAAGGAGACACTTTCCTCAAAAGAAAAGCATAGATTAAGTAGCAGTATAACAACGCAAGTAAGAACCACAAATGACCAAGAAGAATGCCATTATTGAAGACAAATGTATCCACCAGAGTCTTAACAGAAAAATATTTGGTAAGGTATTCCTTTGTCGTTCCTTTGTACAAAGACCACAAGACTCCCCAAACAAAATAAACACCCACCGACTGAAACAGCATAATCGCTGTTTTCTTTGCACTTTTCAATAGTTTATGTTTGCTTTTTCCTAAGGCATAATATCCTGAAATCATAAAAAACAATGGAACTGCAACACGGGATACAGCCTCAAACACTTGACCTGTTTTCCCAGGTAGCGGCGCGTGAATCAGAACCACCATAAAAGCGGCTATCAACCTGATCTGATCTAACAGTTTATTTCTCATCTCTGTTCCAATATGCGCTATTCTCTACAAGACCGGCACTTTTGGGTGTCTCCTCCTTGGACGGATACGTCCAATACTCATTAAAGAAATCACCTGCACCGGGTTCATCCTCCCAACGTCTGCCTTTAATACCAAAAAGCATCTGGCAAACGCCACCCATGTGAATCGCGCCCTTTCCTGCGGCTTTGAATTTTGCACCAAGAGGCATACTGTATGCCCCACAACTTAAAATGGCTATATCAAAATCATATTGCATAGCCTCGTTATACATATATTCCAAAGCCTCAAACCAATCGGCAAATCTTTCGTCCTTCTCGTTGCCGCCGGTCTGCACCGCCTTGACTGTATATAACGTAAATTCAGGAAGAAATTCGGTATCCTCATACAACTTTTCTCTGATAGCATATTGCTTCTTTATGGTTTCGGCAAACGGAGAAATAACCAGCACCTTTTTGCCTTTTAATGCCTTTGTCCAAGGTTGTTTAAAGCGCCAATAATCAAGTGCTCTGATATATGTTAACTCCGCATCCTCTTTCATATACCGCTTATAGATATAATCCTCCATAACACAGTAACTTACATTTAACAGATCGCATTCACGTAGTGTTTGCTCTGCATATGGTGCATATTTATTTATAAACTGCACCGTTCTCGGGAATATGCCTGTATTGATGTATGTGCCGTTATAGTCCTCGTCCTTTGCAGGTTTGCGAAAACCGGCACGTAGCATATCCGATTGAATAAACAGAAATATTTCACTGGCACCCGGGCGACCAACCAAAAACGGCTTATCCGACAAGATAAGTTCCTTTAATCTTTCATTACCTTCGTAATCAGCAGTAACCACCTTTCCGGCATAGTACTTGGGCTTAAGGCCTTTTTTGATGAATTTTGCAATAGCAACCTTCCATGGCCATTTAAAATACATATGTCGAAACATATCCGGATTCGAAAAAAGTATTTTTAAAGGTTTTGTTTTTTTGAAATACATATGTTTACCCTCTCTACATTTATATTCTTTGCATGGGTCCGTCATCAAAATCGGTCAGTTGTTCGTCGTCCAGTAAGGCTCTTGCCTGTTGAACAAACCGTTGAGCTGCAACCGTTGCATTATATTTTTGGGAAATTGTTTCATAGGCGGCTTCACCCAGCCTTTGTGCCAACTGAGGGTCTGCAACCAACTGTTCCAATTTTTCATAAAACTGGTCATATTCTTCCCGACAGTACACAAGGCCATTTTCGCCATCGTTAAGCATTGTTTTTACAGCTCCGGGTTCACTACCGGCCACTATTGCACAACCTGAATTCATAGCCTCGTTAACCACAGCGCCCCAACCTTCCTTTGTGTTGGAGGTAAATGTTAAAATATTTGCTTTTTCCATTTCCTTACGGACCTGCTCGGGTGCCATAGGCCCTAGGAAACTCACCGAATCGCCTAAAGCTGCCGCCTCCTGCCGCAGGTCATCTTCCATCTCACCGGTGCCGACATATGTAAGGTCTACATTGTACCCCTTTTCCAACAAAGTCTTAGTTGCCCGAAGTGCATATTCAGGGTGCTTCAATGGAATTAACCGCCCAACGAATAAAATTTGCACCGCGGGACCTTCTTTTTGTGCCATCAGATTATCGACATCATATTCAATAAACGGGGGATAATATGCCCATTGAAAACTTTTACCTTTGTAGTAGCCAATACTTTCATAATCTCGGGCAGCTCCTTCTCCTATTGCCAACAAATACAACGGGCTTTTTTTAAACCTTCTGTATTTACGGAAATTGAAAAACCATGCACGTGCCTTTTGCTTTATGCTTGCGTGGTACTTAAACATTCGCTCTTGGCAAAGAAAAGTAAGTTTTCCTTTTTTTAAGCGTTCTTTCAGAAATTCATAAGGGAATACACCTGCAATCATTACATCTGCCTCTAAAGCAAGATGATAGGCTCTTTGCCTGTTTTCCTCAGATGCCAACATATCAATCACATAATCACGCTCATATCCATGATAGCCAAGGGTTTTACGCTGTGCCTCTTCTTCTCTGGTTGCCACAAAATAGCAAGTTACATTGGGCAGGCTATTCAACGCATCACAAATCGGCATAGAATGATGATTAAATACACTAGAAAAATATACAATGGTCATAATTAACTCCTATAAATAATTTATGGACGCTTCACTCATCTCATATATCTTCTTGCTTCGTACATTCTTTCCTGTTCGTCTTCCGAGTCAACCTTACCAAACGCAAAGTATACATAAATGCCAGTAAAACATATTGCATAAGCAGACCCACCCACAAAAAAAGCTGCCTCGACCGAGGAATAAACTATAAACAACAAAACGCTCACATATGCCATCTTTTTAGAGAGTGTGCTGTTAGCCACCTCGCGTTGTGACATAACCAATCGGTTTATATAGATAGCAAAAAGAATTACACCGAATATACCAATAGTTCCAAATATAGTTATATATACATTATGAAGATT
>JAZNBQ010000124.1:0-2663 GCA_045587065.1 Acutalibacteraceae bacterium
TATGTGCGGATTTGTAGGCTTTACAAATAGAATAAATGATGACGGCAGTATCTTAGAAAGCATGATGAACAAAATCATTCACAGAGGTCCTGACTCCAGCGGACAATTTGTGAGTGAAAACGTTAATTTAGGCTTCAGACGACTAAGCATTATTGACCTTGCAGACGGAGACCAACCTATGTATAACGAGGACGGCTCCTTGGTTTTGGTTTTTAACGGAGAAATTTACAATTTCTTAGACCTTCGGGAAGAACTTATTAAAGCAGGTCACTCCTTTAAAACAAGAAGCGACAGTGAGACCCTTATTCACGGTTTTGAAGAGTGGGGCACATCTCTTGTAGATAAGCTTCGCGGTATGTATGCCTTTGTTATTTATAATAAGAATGACAACAGTCTTTTCGGTGCAAAAGATATTTTTGGAATTAAGCCTTTTTATTATGCTAACATGAATGGCACCTTTATGTTCGGTTCAGAAATCAAGTCATTCCTTCCCCACCCTGATTTTAAAAAGGAACTGAATGAAGAGGTTTTAGCTCATTATCTTTCTTTCCAATATTCTCCAACAGAGGAAACTTTCTTTAAAGACGTATTTAAACTTCCTCCTGCTCATTATTTCACATACAAAGATGGAAAAATGGAAAAGGTCAGATACTTCAGACCAGAATTCAAGGCTGAAGAGGGCGCTCTTGATTATTACGCCGACCTTGTAGATAAAACCTTAAGAGAGTCGGTAAAAGCGCATAAAATTGCCGACGTTGAAGTTGGTTCTTTCCTTTCCAGCGGTATTGACTCAAGCTATATTGCAGAGGCAGCAAACGTTGACAAGACCTTTACAGTTGGCTTTGTTAGTGAAAACGACAGATATAATGAAATACATTTTGCGAAAGAATTTGCAAAAACTATTGGTGTAGAAAACATTGAAAAAGAGATTTCTCCTGAAGAATATTGGACTAATTTTCCAAAAATCCAATATCAGATGGACGAGCCACTTGCCGACCCTGCGGCTATTGCTCTTTATTTTGTTTCTAATCTTGCCAGTCAGCACGTTAAGGTTGTAATGTCCGGAGAGGGCGCAGACGAACTCTTTGGCGGCTACAGAATTTATCAAGAGCCAATAACTCTTACTGCATACGACAAGATTCCTTTCTTTATCAGAAGAATTCTTTCTAAAATTGCAGAATTTTTGCCCAAAAAACATGGTATTAACTATATTATAAGAAGAGGCAAAACCATTGAAGAACGCTTTATTGGTAATGCTTACATTTTTACCGAAAAAGAACGAAACGCTCTTTTAAAGGTTGCAAAAAATGCACCTGCTCCTAAAATATTATGTGCAAAATTCTATGACGAAGTAAAGGATTACGATACCATTACTAAAATGCAATATTTGGACATTAATATGTGGCTAATGGGTGACATTCTTCTTAAGGCCGACAAAACAAGTATGGCAAACTCACTTGAACTTCGTGTTCCTTTCCTTGACAAAAAGGTTTTGGAACTGGCTCAGAAGATTCCAACCGAGTGCAGAGTAAACACAGTTACTACAAAACTTGCTCTTCGCAAAGCTGCAGAGAAAACCCTGCCAAAACGCACTGCCGAAAAGGACAAACTTGGTTTCCCTGTGCCTATTCGCGTTTGGCTTAAGGAAGACGGCTATTATAATATTGTAAAAGAAGCCTTTTTAAGCGAAACAGCAGAAAAATATTTCGACACTTCGGCTCTTGTTGCTTTACTTGACCGACACAAAAACGGTATAGAAGACGTAAGCAGAAAAATTTGGACTGTATATACCTTCCTTGTTTGGCATAAAGAGTATTTCGAAAAATAAAAATTATTTGAAAATCTTCCTCGCTTTCGGTAATAATACTACTGAAAGTGAGGGAGATTTTTATGATGAAAAACGCAAAAGGTTTTGCGAAGGGTGCCGTAACGGGACTTGCCGCAGGTGCCGCTATAATGACGGTCGGCAGAATGGTGATGAAGGCCAATGGCCATCATGTACAAAAGGGTTCGTCTAAAGCGGTTAAGGCAGTAGGAGATTTTGTATCAGGCATCCAGACAATGATGAGATAATGTGATTCGCACAAAAAGACTGTATCTCTTTGGAGATGCAGTCTTTTATTGTAAAAATTATTCTTTTGTGTTACAATTACTTTTGAGGTGACAAGATGAAAAGCTTTACTGTAGGTAAAAACGATGCGGGAAAACGACTTGACAAGTTTATTTCTCAGGTTTTACCCACCCTTCCCCAATCTCTTATGTATAAGTACATAAGAACAAAACATATTAAGGTTAACAGAAAACGATGCGAGATTTCTACACGTCTTTTAGAGGGTGACGTTGTAGAGGCTTACATAAAGGATGAGTTTTTTGTAGAGGTTAAGCCTCAATATGATTTTTTATCGGCTTCGGACAAGCTTGATATTGTTTATGAAGACGAAAATATTATTTTAGTTGATAAAAAACAAGGCCTTCTTGTTCACCCTGATAATAACGAATATCGCGATACCTTAATTGCAAGAATTCAGCACTATTTATATAACAAAGGGGAATATGACCCTGAAAAAGAAAACAGTTTTCGTCCTGCCCTTGCCAACAGAATAGACCGAGGCACAGGCGGAATTGTTATTGCGGCAAAAAATGCCGAAGCTTTAAGAATTCTT
>JAZNBQ010000125.1:0-3867 GCA_045587065.1 Acutalibacteraceae bacterium
ATTAATATTCTATTAATATAATTATGTTATTGTAATAACTAAACGGGGTGATTTTGTGGGAAAAATTAAAATTTTGGTTATAGATGATGATACAAATATTTGCGAACTACTTAGATTATATCTTGAAAAAGAAGGGTATGACGTTATTTGTGCTTTTGACGGTCAAGAGGCTTTGTTAAAACTTTCCACAGAAAATCCTTCTTTAGTTTTACTTGATATAATGCTGCCTAAACTTGATGGTTGGCAAGTATGTCGAGAAATAAGAAAAACCTCACAGGTTCCAATAATTATGTTAACCGCAAAAAGTGAGACTTTTGATAAAGTCTTAGGGTTGGAGCTTGGCGCCGATGACTACATTTCAAAACCATTTGACACAAAAGAGGTTATGGCACGTGTAAAAGCTGTTTTGCGTCGTTCATCGGTGGATACTTCTGCTGCTACGGAGATAAAATACGATAAATTGTCAATTAATATTGCTAACTATGAACTTATAGTTGACGGTAAACAGATAGATACTCCTCCTAAAGAATTAGAACTTATTTTCCATCTGGCAAGTAACCCAAACAGAGTGTATACTAGGGATCAATTACTCGATCAGGTTTGGGGCTTTGATTATTTCGGTGATTCTCGTACTGTAGACGTTCACGTTAAGCGTTTAAGAGAGAAATTAGAGAACGTATCGGAAAATTGGGCTCTAAAAACAGTATGGGGCGTAGGTTACAAGTTTGAGGCAAAATAATATATATGAAACTGAAAGTTTTTAAGAAATTTTATTATACAACATCCTTGATTTTAATAGTAACTCTAACACTTGTTTTTGTTATTTTATCTTTCGCACTTAATAACGCTCTGTCTAAAAAGACTTTTGATCAACTTAATAAAAGCTGTGATGTACTGTCAACAGTTGCATTGAGAAATAATAGCGTCGATGAATTTAAATCAGACGTGCTAGATCTTTCTCTGGTGGTTGAGGAAATTAATGAACTGGATGTTTTTGTTACTGACTCAACAGGTAAAATCATAATTTGTGGTTGTAATGATTATTTTAACAATAGTTTTTGTGAACATACCGATTCAGTTGTTAGTAAATCCATAATTAATAAAATTAGTGAGAAAAACCTCTTGGAAATTTCAAGGCTAAACGGAAGGTTTTCAAAGCCGCGATATGTTGCAACTAAAAAGATTTTTTTAAGTTCTGACGTTTTATACATTTTTTCTTCATCGGATATAGTAACTGCAGGTAAGTTCTTAAAAACTCTTTTTGGTGTATACGCTATTTCTACCATTATACCTTTGTTGTTTATGTTTTTTGCAGAATATAGTTTAACTTATAGAATAGCAAAACCGCTTAAATATATGTCAGATGCCGCAAGAAGCATTGCTAATGGTGACTTTAGCAGACGTATACCTGTTATGAGTAACGATGAAATAGGCGAGCTATCTGTATTGTTTAATCGAATGTCAGACTCGTTGTCCAGGGTTGAGCTTACCAGTAGAAATTTCGTAACCAATATTTCCCATGAGCTAAAAACACCTATGACAACAATTAGTGGGTTTATTGATGGAATTGTTGATGGCACAATACCTGATGATAAAAGGGATTATTATTTAGATATTGTTTCTTCAGAAATCAAACGTTTATCTCACTTAGTAGAGTCAATGCTAAGCATCTCAAGACTTGAGACCGATTCTGCAAACCTGAAAAGAATGGAGTTTGACTTTTCACAAACTGTACTTGATGTGGCAATTTCGATGGAGAATAAAATTATAGATAAAAATATCGAGATTTCCGGCTTAGACAGTATGCCACAAATTACTCTTTCCGGCGATCAAGTCTTATTGCATAGCCTTGTCTATAATTTAATTGATAACGCGGTTAAATATACAGATGAAGATGGACATATTCATTTTTCATTAAATAAAATTGACGACAATTTAGAGTTTAGAGTTAAGAATTCAGGAAGGGGAATTCCTAAATCTGATTTACCAAATATCTTTCAGCGTTTTTATAAGGTTGATAAATCCCGTTCAGGTAATAAGGAGAGTTTAGGCCTGGGCCTTTATATATGCAAAACTATAGTAAATATGCATTCAGGCACAATTTCAGTTGATAGCAGGGAAAACGAATATACAGAATTTATTATTAGTTTGCCTGTTAACGTTTTGGAGGACAAATAATGGAAAACAATTTTACAAACGACGAACAATTTGAGAGTGAAAATCTTATACCTCAGGCTATTGAAATTCCTGAAGTAAAAATTGACGATTTTGAGAGCAATAATCAAAAAGGACTAAAACTTTTTTGCATTATTTTGGCTGCTGTAATTGTGTTAGCTTGCTTTACTACTGGCGGCTATTTTCTAGGGATGAATGGCGCCAACAATAATAACTTATATTCCGCTACAGATTTGGAGTTGGTTGATAAGCCAAGTGATGGTCAGACCTTGACAGCTGCAGGTGTGTATAAAGATTGTGCAAAATCTGTAGTTGGTATTCTTGTTTATAACAGTAATGGTGATATGGGTCATGCCTCAGGTGTTATATATTCTAAAGATGGTTATATTGTTACTAATGACCATATATATTCATCAATCTCTGCGGCTAAATTTAAAGTTTATACTGAAGACGGAAATGAATATAATGCCGTTTATGTTGCAGGAGATACGCGTAGTGACCTTGCAATTATTAAGATAACTGAATCTGTTTCACTTACACCTGGCGTTTTTGGAGATTCAGAACAGGTAATAACAGGGGAAACTGTTTGTGCTATTGGCAGACCAAATGGTTATAACCTTGCGTCTACTTTAACGTGTGGTACTGTTTCTGTTCCTAAAGTCAGACAATCTATAACTTCTAGCTACTCCACCAATTTTATACAAACTGACACACCAATTAATCCTGGTAACTCCGGTGGCGGTTTATTTAATATGTATGGACACGTTATTGGAATAACCTCTTCTAAGATTGCCGGTACAGTATATGAAGGTCTTGGTTTTGCAATTCCCAGCAGAAGTGTTAAGAGAATTGCTGAATCATTAATTGAATATGGCAATGTAAAAGATAGAGCGCGTCTTGGCGTTTCTTATAGGTTTTACAATAATGCAGAAGCTGAAATAGCAAAAATTGCTTCTGCAGGACTACAAATTGCCGAAATAAATATTGAAAGTGATTTAAACGGCAAAATTTCAGTGGGCGATATAATAACAAAAGTAAATGATAAAAGTATAACTGACGATTCCGTTATACTTGATATTATAGAAGAAAGCAAACCCGGCGATGTTTTAAGCTTCACAGTTTTAAATGCAAAAGGTTCTACATTTACTGTTACTGCTAAGCTTTTGGCTGATGAGGGTTCATCTAGTTATCAAGAAACTTTAAAACCTAGTACATCACAAAATAACGGAGAATTTAATTTCCCTGAAGGAAATTAAATTGAAAAGAGCGGTACAAAAGTACCGCTCTTTTATACTAAATTTTTTACTTCGTTGCCATGAGCAATTGTAACAAATTTAATGCTGCTTATATCACATAGAATAGTTGTGCTTGGTTTATATAACCTTAAAACGATGTATTTATCTGTTACCTCAATTAATTGTCCTATTCTAATTTCAAGCTTTGACCCAAAATAGAATTCTACTTTTACCATTTTCCCTATATGCTTTTTTAAATATTCAGAAATATAACTTTGATTGCAAGTCTCTTCTTGTTTTGAATATAAGGAATAATCAAATGAAGTTCCAAAATCAAAGTCATCAAAACTATTAATTATAGAATCCATAAATACCTCCTAATCACAATAACATTATATGTGTTAAAAATAAAAGAGTCACTTTGTAAGTGACTCTTTTGTTTTACATAGAAATAACG
>JAZNBQ010000126.1:0-49357 GCA_045587065.1 Acutalibacteraceae bacterium
CAAGTCAATTATATTACTGAAATTAGTAATTGTCAAGGACATTATCACTAATTTCAGTAATTTTGTTAGAATCTAACATAAGGAGAATAAAAATGAACGACCTTTTTGACAGAATTGAAAAACTTTGCAAAAGCCATAAAATGAACATTACCGAAATGTGTAAGCTTTGCTCAATACCAAGAGCGTCTCTTACAGATTTTAAAATGGGTAGAATTAAAACTCTTTCGGCTTCAACCTTGCAAAAAATTTCAGAACTGTTTTCGGTAAGTGTTGAGTATTTAATGTCGGGAGAAGAAAGACTTGTTGACGAGCAAAGTCTGAAAGTTGCCCTCTTTGGTGGTGCAGAGGACGTAACCGACGAGATGTGGAACGAGGTTAAGCGCTACGCAATGTATGTTAAGGAAAGAGAAAATGGAAACAATCAAGCTTTATAAAATTGCCGATAGCCAAGGTATAACGGTGGATTTTACCAATATGCCAACAGTTAAATCCGTGTGTCTTTCGGTAGATGGTAAAAAGTTCATAGCAATAGATAAATCCGTCAGAGCAGATTCGGCGGAGGAGAGGGTTAAACTGGCTCACGAAATAGGTCACTGTGAAAATGAGGGTTTTTATTCTTTATGGGAAGAGGAAAGCAGTCGAATAGATAAGGAAAAAAAGGCTGATATGTGGGCAATATTAAACCTTGTCCCTCTGTCTGAATTGGAACTGGCAGTTAAAGACGGAAATGAAGATTTAAGTCTTTTGGCAGAGCATTTTGGGGTAACAGAGGCTTTTATGCAGAAGGCTTTGCAGTATTACTGCGAAAAAATTTAAATTTTTGTTGAAAATCGTGATGTTTTGTGCTAAAATAATTCTCAAGTTAAAATTTTGCAGCCTTCGAGAGAAGGCTGATTTTTGAAAGGTGGTCCATTTAATATGGCATTTAAATCAGAATATTTACAAAAGGTTTATGACGACGTTGTAAACAGAAACGCGGCAGAACCTGAGTTTCATCAGGCTGTTAAAGAGGTTTTAGAGTCTTTGGAGCCTGTTTTGGAAGCACGTCCGGAATATATCGAAAAAGGCGTTATTGATGCTATCGTTGAGCCTGAACGTGTTGTTAAATTCCGCGTTCCTTGGGTAGACGATAACGGTAAGGTTCAAATTAACCGTGGCTTTAGAATTCAGTTTAACAGCGCCATCGGTCCATACAAGGGAGGTCTTCGCTTCCATCCTTCAGTATACGAGGGAATTATTAAATTCTTAGGATTTGAACAGACCTTTAAAAACTCTCTTACCGGGCTTCCAATGGGCGGCGGTAAAGGTGGTTCAGACTTTGACCCAAGAGGCAAGTCCGATATGGAAATTATGCGTTTCTGCCAGAGCTTTATGACAGAACTTGCTAAATACATAGGACCTGATACCGATGTTCCTGCAGGAGATATCGGTGTAGGCGCAAGAGAAATCGGATACTTGTTTGGTCAGTATAAGCGTCTTCGTAACGAATTTTCAGGAGTTCTTACAGGTAAAGGCCTTGCTTACGGCGGCTCACTTGTTCGTCCTGAGGCTACAGGCTTCGGCGCAGTTTACTTTGCAACAGAAATGTTGAAATCCTTTGGCGAGGACGTTAAGGGCAAAACCTTTGCCATTTCTGGTTTTGGTAACGTTGCTTGGGGTACCGCAAAGAAAATTGCTCAGCTTGGCGGTAAGGTTGTAACTATTTCCGGACCTGACGGATACGTTTATGATAAAGACGGCATAGTTACTGATGAAAAGATCAATTATCTTTTAGAGATGCGTGCATCAGGTAGAGATAAGGTTCAGGATTATGCAGATAAATTCGGAGTTCCTTTCTTTGCAGGTAAACGTCCTTGGGGCGAAAAGGTTGACGTTGTTATGCCTTGCGCTACACAAAATGAGGTTGATATTGAAGATGCTAAAAACATCGTTGCCAACGGCGTTAAATACTACGTGGAAGTTTCTAATATGCCTACTACTGCAGAAGCAGTTGAGTATCTAAAGGCCAACAAGGTAGCAATTGCTCCTTCTAAAGCAGTTAACGCAGGTGGTGTTGCAGTTTCAGGTCTCGAGATGAGCCAGAACTCTATGCGTTATTCCTGGACCAGTGAAGAGGTTGATGCAAAGCTACATCAAATCATGGTTAACATTTATAATGCTTGTGCAAAGGCAGCTGCAGACTATGGCATGGAAGGCGACCTTATTGCAGGCGCTAACATTGCAGGTTTCTTAAAGGTTGCAGACGCTATGATGGCTCAAGGTGCTGTATAAGAAATAAAATAAAAAGCTGTGTAGATTTTCTACACAGCTTTTTTTATTTTAAAATATCTTGATAGTAGTTTTCTTCTAGAATTTGCGCCGAGGCAGTAAACTTGTTTTTTACAACGTTTTTGACATTGTTAAGATAACGATTCATTTCTTCCTCATCCTTAAAGGTGTCGCTGTCAAAAGGCAGGAATTGGTCGGTAGTAGCGTTATATTTTCCCTTTGAGGTAATAAAGGAGTGATCGCTAAAAACGACTAAAGCCTCACTGTCCGATAAAATATCTCTGCCCATTAAAAGTCTGGAATCATATTCAAAGCCAAAAAGATTTAAGAGGGTGGGAAGCAGGTCTAAAGACGAACAGTATTTGTCAATAACGGGAGCATTTTTAGTACCGCCGCAATATAAAATGAAATTACTTTTATAAAGCTCAAAGTTTTCTTCTACAGGGCGTCCCAAAAGTTCTTCCCAAACAGCATATTTGTCGCCGTTGTCCTGCTCAAGACCATACGGGTAATGGTCCGGAGTAACGGCTATTACAGTTTTCTCATAAACTCCTGCCGCTTTTAATTCTTCTATAAGTTTTTCCAAAGCTTTATCAAGCTCTATGTTACAAGCGTAGTATGCTTTTAGAGTTTCACTGCAATCAAGGCTTTCTACCAAATCCCAGTTTTTGGATGCAATGTCGTTTTCTTTGTCGTAATCCAAATGTCCACTAACTGTCATATAGTAAGCATGAAACGGCTTGTCGTCAGACAAATAATCCTTTACCGAGCCTTCAAACATTTCCAAATCGGACTGGGGCCATTGCTTTGTTACATAAGCTTCAATACCGTTGCCGTATCCTTTGTAGGTGTAACCTAAATTAGGATGGGATATATCACGATGATAATAGTTATATGTGTTATTATGGTAAGCGAAGGTCTTATCCACTCCTGCGCTTTTAAACATGTTACCAAGGCCGTAAGGCATATAGTTTTTGCCAGAGGTGTAAAAGCTCCAGATTCCTGCCTTTGGAATAAGGCCGTTGCAAACAGTGTACTCCCCGTCAGATGTGGAAACACCCCAAATAGGTGTATAAAAATTGTTAAACTTAAATCCCTCGTTGGACATTTTGTAAAGGGTTGGAGTAAGTTCCTTGTCTACCGCATAAGGAGAAAAGCCTTCGGCGGTAATAAGCACTAAATTGTAATCCTTATACATTCCTGTATACTCATTCTTTTTGCTTGGAACTTGAGCGGCAAAATAGTTGTTTAAATCTTTATTTTTCTTAGAAGAAAAATCCAAATCCAAAAGGTTATAATCTTCTTTGTTTTTAGAGCCTTCCGTCTTTTTATCAAGGCTTTCTTCCTTTTCAAAGGTTACTTTTTGCTTTATGCCCAGTAAATTATATTTTGCGTCCAGAATTTCGGTTCTTAAAAGTCCAAACTCTTTAACAGATAAATTGGTATCGAATTCTCCTGACTGAATGCTGGAAAAATAAGGGATAAAAGAAATTGCAAAAACCAACAATACGTGAATAAGTACCGCACAAAAAAGAGATTTAAACCAGTGCTTTTTCCTTGGGGATTTATAAAGAATAAAACTGAAACTGAAAACACAAACAAAAACAATCGGCAAAGACAAAAGGGCTATGGCAGGCAAACTGTCAACAATGGCTTTAACCGTAGATTCAAATAGTCCCTCTGTAATAATCTGGGCCGTGCCGCCTACTGTAAGAGAATAGAAAATAAGGTATTTGTTAAAGAACATGTGATATGTAACTTGTGTGGCAAAAATAAGAAACAGGGCAGAAAACGCGACTATCAGAATTGTTTTTTTAGCAATTTTCCAACGGAAAATTTGAGAAAAGGCTGTAATCAGTAAAAAAGGAACTAAAGAAAATATGAACATAAAGATTAAACCTGCAGTAAAAAACTCATTGCAGGTGAAAATTCTTAATATAAGTTCCATATAGACAATGGAAAAATAGGTAAATGCTTTGCTGTCAATATGCAAACCTTTTTTCATTTTTGTCTCATCTCCTGTTAATTTCGACCTTAAAATTATAGCAGAAAATTCGACAAAGTTCAACTAATAAAAAAGTTCCAAATCGAAGAACTTTATATAAGAATCGGTAATAATTACAACAGGTCGGTTATCGTTAAAACCGTTCTTGCGAATCGCTTCATAGATTCTGCAAAAAGATAAGTATGTTGCGCAGAGGGTAAAAACAAGGGCGGCGGTACCCGCCGCCGATGAAAAAAACAGTTTTAAATTCCTTTTTGTCAGTTTTCTCACCCCAGGGTATTAAATAAATTTATAAGACAGTTTCCCACAAGCTCTGCCGAGTAGGAAGCTTCAGCCAAAGTGTTTGCTTCGGTGCCTACTTCCAGAAGCATAGAGCCGGTGGTTAAATGTTCGTTATATTTTTTAGACATTAAAAGCATAGGCCTTGCAAGACCCGGATACATTACCTCCATAGTCTGCTGAAAATGAGCGGCCAGTCTGAAATTCTCTTTCCAGTTGGGAAAGCCTGTAACAGCGCCGCTCTCACTGCCCATACAAAGCATAACCTGAGCGGCTTTTCTGCCGTTAATTTCCACCGTAGGCTTTGCTTTGTTGCCACCTCCCAAAGAAATAGAATCTCTGTGAACGTCTATTACTATTTTTATTGACGGATATTTCTTTAAATATTCAGTTATGGTTTTTTCGGCTTTGGTATAGCTGCCTGAATATGAACTTGCATCGTGCTGAGTTTTATCGTGAATAACCGAAAATCCGCCAACCTTTAGCCTTTCGGCAATAATATTACCAATATTTATCATATTAGATGAATTATCTGTAGTGCGCGTCTGGTCAGAAGCGGTATAATAATCTCTGTCCTCTTTCATATAGCTTTCGGTGGCGTGTGTGTGGATAATCAGAACCTGAGGCTCTTTAGTTTTACTAACTTTAATTTTAAGGGGTTGTGTCAGTTCTGATTTCAAATCAATGTTTAAAGGTGTAGAATTTTTTATATATACGTTGTTATGAGAAAGGGGGGCAGAGTAGGGCGAAATAAACTGTTCTACAATCTTGCCAAGAGCAGATGCGTTGTCTCCTGAGGTTTGAACAGTGCTTTGGGTAGATTCAGGAACACTTTGGATGTTTTCTTTTTCTTTTGTTTCCTCTTTTGCCACAGTTTCGGTTTCTTTGCTTTCGGTGTCAAAAGAACTGCTGACATTTTCAACCTTTATAGATTCTAAAGGCTCTTTTGAAGATGTGTCATTCCAAACCTGAGTGGAGCCATCGTTAAAGTATATAAATCCGCAAAGAAAGAGGGTAACAAGAGATAAAAGCATTGAAACAATTACTCTGGCCAAGTTTTTAAAATATTCCATACGCAAACTCCCTTCATATAAAATATATGAGGTACTTTTTAAATTAGACCTGCAAGGTCTTCCAAGGAAAGATCAGGCTGAAGACATAAATTAATAGCCGCGGCAATAAGCTCGGAAGCTCTGTTTATCATCATATCTATTTCTTTGGGGGTTACTATCATATCGGGACAATCTGCTTCATTGTTGTTGGTTATGTCACTGATTAACGTTTTAGCATCAACAACAGTGGGAACGCCTATGGAAACAACAGGAATGCCAAGAGACTTTTTGCTTATCTCTGCTCTGGAATTCCCAACGCCACTACCGGGATTTATTCCACTGTTACTTATCTGCACAGTGCACCCCAGGCGGTTTAAACTTCTTGCCGCCAAAGCATCTATTATAATAATCGCAGAGGGTAAAATACTGTCTGCGGCAGACTTTATCAGTTCTTTTGTTTCAATTCCGGTTTTGCCTAAAACTCCGGGAGTGATTACGGCAACGCTTTTTATATCGGAAAGGCCTAGTTTTAAGGCCAGTTCTTTGGAAATGTGTCTGGTTGCAAGAACTTTGTAGGCAGCTTTTGGACCTAAAGCGTCAGGTGTTATTTCGGTGTTGCCAAGACCCACAACCAAAACGCATGACCTGTTTTCAGGCAATAAAGTGTTAAGCTCATACGACAAAAGTTTGGCAATATTTTTATCAAGTCCGGCGCCGGCGGTAAATCTTGGCACTTCTAAATTTATATATGTGCCTTTTGGTTTGCCAATTTCTTTTTCTCCATCTTCACTTGTTATTTTTATACGAGTGATTTTGACGTCTTCCTTTATATCTTCATAAATTACAATTCCCTTGGCTGAACTGCCGATACTTTCGGCATTTTCAAGGGCAAGGTCGGTTCTGGCGGTATTTTTATTCATAGTTTTTACTATCCTTTAAGTTTTTTGAAAAAATTACTTGCTTTTTTTAAAGTTTTATGTTAATATACTAAATGTTTCAGTTTATAAGGGGAGGTGCTGTAGATGCCCAATATTAAATCCGCAAAAAAACGTGTGCTTGTTAGCGCTGCTAATTACGAGCGTAATAAGGCTTATCGTTCAGGAGTTAAAACCGCTGTTAAGAAGGCTAATGCTGCTATTGAATCAGGAGCTGCTGATGCAGACGTTGCAGTAAAGGCTGCTGTTAAGAAGATTGATCAAGCTACCGCTAAGGGTATTTATCATAAAAATACCGCAGCTAGAAAGAAATCTGCTCTTGTATCTAGCTTAAACAAGGCAAAGGCGTAAGCCTTAAGTGGTGTTGATATGCAGACTCTGTTTCAAGTGTATTAAACAGAGTCTGTTTAGTGGCACCATAAATTTATATTTAAATTGTTATTTTTTTGTATTAAACACGCATATATTATATGGGTGTTTTTTTGTTTTATAACACAAAAAAAAGAACACTTTTTTGTGTAAATAATCAAATTTTTCAAAAAGGTCTTTTTTGCTTTAAAAAGACTTGACATTGTTTTTATAAAGGTGTATATTTATATAGTAAAAGTGGGTTTTTATATAACCTGCCCCATAAACACTATGTTTAGTGAATTTTCTTGTGCGAAATTTATTATTAGGCAATGGAGGAAATTATAATGACTAAAATGAAAAAATTATTTGCTGTTGTTTTGGCAATTGCTATGCTAGTTACAATGTCAAGCATCGCAGCATTTGCAGAAACTGCACCATCTGTTTCTGTAACTGCAGATAAGTCTGCAGTAAACGTAGGAGAGAGTATTTCTCTTACCGTAGACGTAGAAAATGCAGGTGCTGTAGATTTCACGCTCAAATATGATAAAGACGTTTTTGAGTATGCAACCGCAACCTTTACAAATTCAGTTAACAAAAAGGCTGAGTCTGTTAAAGAAGTAGACGGCGGCTTAAGAGTTTTCTTGTTAGGTAGCGAGACAGCTAGTGACGCAACCCTTACATTTAAAGCAATTGGTGCTAATGCAAATGCCGTATTTACTGCTGACGCAGGTGTTGCTACTGACGAAAACGCTACTGAGAAATACGAGGTAACACCAACCGTTAACGCAACAGTTGCTGTTACAGATGCAGGTCGCATTGAAATGATTGGTGCAACAACTCGTGATACCGATGATGTCAACAAGCAAGATCTTGGCTTTATTGGTAAAATTGTAGTGCCTGAGGATAAAGTGGTTGAAGAATTTGGTATTATCGCTGCCTTTACTAACGAGCTTAAGAAAGCAAACGTAACTGATGATGCATTTACTCTTGCAACAAAAGATTCTTTAAATGCATCTGCAAATATAGTTGCTCATAGAGCTGTTACAGATGCTGCTGCCATTGCAGAGATTTTGGAAAACAATGGTGAATTTGTAAGCCACGTTAAAAACACAGCTTCTTATGAATTAATGGGCAAAAATATTACCGCAAGATTCTATGTTAAATTTGCTGGTTCAGAAGTAATTTACAGTGAAAACATTAGCGTTGAAAATGGTTCTGTTGTTGCTAATAATGGTGTTGCAAAGAAATCTATTGTACAGGTATTAGGCGCTCAGATTACTAAGATTTGTAATCATGATGACGCTACAGCAGCAATGGTTAGAGCAGCCGAGAAGGTTGTTAATGCCTACAATACAGGCGAGAAGTCAAGCGAAGATAAACAAGCTTTATTAGATTTCGTTGAACAATATGAATCTTACTTAGAGTCTAGTGTAAACGGATAGAGAACGAGGTGTATAAAATATGAAAAAGAGAATGTACCAGTCACCTGAAATGGATTTTAAGTTTTTCCAAACAAGCGATATTTTATTAGCCTCTACAGACGTTGACCTCCCTGGCGGAGAGGGTGGCGACGATGACGCTATCGACGGTGGTTATGATGACTAAAAGATTTTTGGCTTTGTTAGCAGCAATGCTATTGGTTCTTTGCTTTGCATCCTGCAAAAAAGCCGACGAAGATAAGACAGATGCTTCATCTACCGATGAAACCAGTTCTTACGAATTTATTTTGGAAGACGATACAGATGAGTCTATGTCTCCCGAAGATGAGGAAAAAGCGCAAAACGCTTGGAATTCTGTTGTAAAGGATAGTAGTTCAATCGAAATTGAACCTTATAAGCCTGTAGATTCTTCAAGCAAACCTGCAGATTCTTCAAGCAAACCTTCCACCTCTTCGAACCAGACAGTGACTTCTGGTAATCCTGAATCTTCTTCGTCAAAACAGGAGACAACTACTCCTTCAAGCAGCAGTAAGATAGAATCCACTTCTGTTCCTTCTGCAAGCAGTAGTAACGTTAGTACTCCTACAGAAAAGCCCGACGATACTACAACTTCAAAACCAGGTTGGAGACCGGGTCGCTATTAAAAAATAAAAGCAGACAAGTAATTCTTGTCTGCTTTTTTATTTTGTCTGATAACTTTAAATTTCTTTAAAATCAAGGCGTATATAGAAATTAATAGTTTCCTTTGGACTAATTTGCTTGTAGTTTAATTTGCTTCCTAAAAGACTTGTAGAAGGCTCAATGCCTAAAGCATAGTCTTGACTTGCGTCACTGTTCCAGTGTACCAATACAGGCAGTGTGTCCTTGGAATAAGTAATATCTACTCTTTTGCCCAGTTTTTTATTTTCCACTGCAACAAAGTTTTGTTTGTTTTCCAGGTAGTAACACTTTTCAGGCTCGTTATCTATGGGTGCTCTGAATATGGTGCGCTTAGCTGCAAGGCTTTCTGATAGCTCATCACAAGGTGTAACAGTTTTTATATCATAAATAATTTCGGTGCCTTCATCAAGCATTGGGTAACCAAAATTGGTGTGATATAAAAGACAGTAATTCTCTTCTTTTGTGCCCAGGTTAACAAGATTATCTTCAAGACTTAATAAATTGCCCTTTAGAGTAACGGTTCGTTCAACCATCAGGTTTTCGCCGAAAAGGGACGAGTTGTGCATAACGGCTTTTACCTGAAGCGTATCATCATCTTCTAGAGCACTAACCACTTTAGCAGGTGTATTGTGGAAACTTCCGTGAAGGTCAAAGCCTTCTCTGCGACCCATTGAATCGAGACCGCATGTGTATATCATTCCGCCTTCAAAACGCTTTATAAAGGGAAGCTCTCTGGCTGTAAATCCATTTTTAGAAATAAAACTGATATTTACGCCTTTGTGCCAAACCTGCATAACGTCTAAAGCTTTAGATTCGTTTAAAAGAACACGAAGATTTTCATTGCAAAGCTCAATAACCTTTAAGCCGTTTTCTGCGCCGTCGGTTAAAGTGTAACGACGAATATAAGCCGACTGCAAGGAGTTGTTTATTTTTTTATTCTCCATAAAAACCACCTTTTATTTTAGTTTTTTATATTATATCATTCAAAATCAAAAAACACAAGAAAATCCCCAACAATATTGTTGGGGATTTTAATTAATCTGCATCGTAAACAATACCGATTTGTCTTCTTATTTCATCCATTAATTTTGTAATGATAAGAGACTGTGAAAGAGGCATTATATCACTTTGAGCCTTGCCGCTTAAAATATTCTTGTTGCACTCTTCAATTTCTTCTTCAAAACCATTTCCTTTAAAAGGAGCCTCATATTTAGTGGTTTGTCCCTGAGCAGTGACCTCAAACTCAGAAGGACCAAAAAATACAGGAACGCGAATGTAGCCCTTGGTTCCGTAAATGTATGCCGTTGCAGGTTTTTCTAAGGTTATTGCCGAAGAAACCTTGGCAATTGCACCATTTTCATAGGTTAAAAGAACGTTTAAATGCTCGTCAACTCCGTTATTAACCTTTGCGGCAGATTTAATATCTGTGACCTTATCACCTAAAATTATTGATGCAAAATTAAGGCCGTAAATACCTACGTCTAAGAGGGAACCGCCTGCATAAGAGTTGTTGAAAATTCTTGCAGTAAGATTGGCAGAGTCATTATAGCAAAAGTCTGCGCTAATTTCTAAAACTTCACCAATAATGCCTTGGTCAACCATTTCTTTGATTTTAATTATTGTGGGCAAAAATCTTGTCCATAAGGCTTCCATAACGTAAACCTTTTTGTTCTTAGCAAGGTCTATGATTTCGGTTAACTCTTTTTCGTTAATGGTAATGGGCTTTTCACATAAAACATGTTTTCCTGCATTAATAAAGAGTTTGGTGACAGGAGCATGATAAATGTGGGGTAGGGCAATATAAGCCGCATCTATTCCATCAAATTTAGATAATTCTTCATATGATGAAAAACGTTTTTCAATATCGTATTTATCTCCAAAAGCGTCTGCCGATTCCTTTGTTCTGGAGGCAACGGCAACAAGCTTTGCATTATCTGCATTTTTTACTGCTTTGGCAAATTTGTTGGCAATATTTCCTGTGCCTACAATACCCCATCTAACCATTTTGCAACAATCCTTTTAAAGAATATATTAAAAAAGAGAGTCTGATACGCTATTGCATGTCTAGACTCTCTTTTGGTGCCGCTGATCGGACTTGAACCGATACGGTATTGCTACCGAGGGATTTTAAGTCCCTTGTGTCTGCCTATTCCACCACAGCGGCGTACAAGAAAATAATAGTATATTTCCCTTCAGTTGTCAAGTGTTTTTTGCCTTAAATTAATAATTTTCCAAATAACTGTGCTTATCACCACTATCGGAATCTCTGTAACCTACAATAGATGCAAGGTTAACGTTGTGTGCACTTCTGAAAATATTGTCATCAACGTGAGGATTAACCTTTTTAATCTCTTTTATAAGAGCCTTAATTTCTTTCCTTTTGGACATTTCCTCATTGTGTTCACTTTCTTTTGTGAATTTACAAGCACATTGGAGAAATTTCAGTTCGTTGTAATTGGACCAGGCAATAATATCTTTTTCTTTTACCTTGTAAAGAGGTCGGATTAATTCCATTCCTTCAAAATTGGTGGACTTAAGTTTTGGTAGCATAGTCTTGATTTCCGAAGCATAAGTCATGCTAAGGAGCAAAGTTTCAATCATATCGTCAAAATGATGACCAAGAGCAATTTTGTTGCAACCAAGTTCCTTTGCCTTGCCGTAAAGACACCCTCTTCTCATCCTTGCGCAAAGATAACAAGGCGCGCCGCCGGCGGTGGTTACAACGTCAAAAATATTACTTTCAAAAATAGTAACAGGAATGTTCATAAGCATAGCGTTTTCTTCAATAAGCTTTCGGTTTTCTTCGTTATAACCCGGGTCCATAACGAGAAAAACGAGTTCAAAGGGAACAAGACTATGCCTGTTTAGTTCTTGCATACATTTGGCCATAAGCATAGAGTCCTTGCCACCTGAAATACAAACGGCAATCTTATCGCCTGAGCTTATTAATTCGTACTCTGAAACCGCGCCTACAAAAGAGTTCCAAATACTTTTTCTGAATTTTTTTATAATGCTTCTTTCAATTTCTTTATATCTTTCCATAATATGTCCTTAGAAGTTTTATATTATCATTATACAAAACCGCTGTATAATTTTCAAGAAAAATCCCTTGTAAAAGTACGCTTTTCGTGATAACATAATCTTATAGATTTTAAAGGCTTGGGGGGATTATATGTTTTCAAAAATTCGCAGCATGGGACTTTTTGGAATGGACGCATATCAAGTAGAAATTGAAGCCGACGTAACAGGCGGTATGCAGTGCTTTGATATTGTAGGTTTACCTGACTCTGCGGTAAGAGAATCAAGGGACAGAGTACGCTCTGCCATAAAAAACTGCGGCTATAAATATCCGTTAGGTCATATTACCGTAAATCTTGCCCCTGCCGACGTTAAAAAGGAAGGCTCGGTTTACGACCTGCCTGTTTTGCTAAGCCTTCTAATAGCCAATAAACAGATTTCTCCCATAGAAGAAACAATAAATAATAGCCTTTTTGTAGGCGAAGTGTCTCTGGACGGAAGAGTGCGTAAAATAAACGGAATTCTGGCTATGACCATAAGCGCCAGACAAAAGGGTGTAAAAAATTTCTTTGTACCAAAAGAAAATGCCGCCGAAGGCGCTGTGGTTGAGGGAATAAATATTTACGGAGTAGAAACCGTAAATGACGTTATAGCACACGTTACAGGACAAACTCTGCTTGAGGCCGCAAAGCCCTTGCCTTTGGGGGAAACAAAGAGGGTAAATATAGTTGATTTTTCAGACGTTAAAGGTCAATCGGCAGCTAAAAAAGCCTTGGAAATTGCTGCGGCGGGAGGACATAATATTCTTCTTATCGGTTCTCCGGGCGCCGGCAAAAGTATGCTTGCAAAGCGCCTTCCCACAATACTTCCTGAAATGACCTTTGATGAAACTATTGAAACCACAAAAATATATTCAATAGCAGGTGAAATTGATACAAACAGTCCTCTTATTTCTACAAGACCTTTCCGTTCGCCCCACCATACCATATCTTCAAGAGGACTTTCAGGTGGCGGCTCTATTCCTCGCCCCGGAGAAATTTCTCTGGCTCATAACGGTGTGCTTTTCCTTGACGAACTGCCTGAATTCAGCAGAGACGTTATGGAAACATTGCGACAACCTCTGGAGGACGGCAAGGTAACAATTTCAAGAGTAGCAGGTTCTTTAACCTACCCCAGTGAAGTTACGTTAGTTGCTGCAATGAATCCTTGCCCTTGTGGCTTTTACGGTCATCCAACACGGAAATGTACCTGTACCGCCAATGCCGTACATAGATATTTAGGTAGAATCTCAGGCCCTATGCTTGACAGACTAGACCTTCATATTGAAGTTCCACCTGTGGATTATGAATCTTTGAAAACCACAGGCAAAGAAGAAACAAGTGAAGAAATAAGAGAAAGAGTAAATGCCGCAAGACAGATTCAAAACAAACGTTATGAGGGCACAGGAATTACCTGTAACGCAAGACTTTTACCTTCTATGCTCAGTGAGTTTTGTGTAATGACCGAAGATGCCGAAGCACTCCTTAAAGCATCTTTTGACCGACTAGGTATGTCTGCAAGAGCTTATGATAGAATTTTAAAGGTGGCACGCACCATTGCAGACCTTGACGGTAGTGATAAAATTCAGGTAATGCATATAGCTCAGGCAATTCAGTTCAGAAGTCTGGACAGAAAATATTGGGGAGAATAAAGCTTTAAAGCACGTAGAAAAAACTACGTGCTTTTTTATATAAAAAATTTTAAAAAACTAATGACAATATATAAAATATTTGGTATAATATATATAATTATATATATTACAAGGAGAAGTTTATGAAGTTACTTGCCATTGATGGAAACAGTATAATAAACCGAGCATTTTACGGTATCAAGCTGCTTACAACAAAAGACGGCAGACATACCAATGCCGTTTATGGCTTTATAAACATTTTAAACAGACTTTGTGAAATGGAATCTCCTGACGGCGTCGCCGTTGCTTTTGATTTAAGAAAACCTACCTTCCGCCACGAAAAATATGCCGAATATAAGGCAGGCAGACACGCTATGCCTGAAGAACTGGCTACTCAGTTTGAACCATTAAAGGAATGGCTTAAAGCAATGGGCTATAAAGTTATTGAGTGTCCGGGCTATGAGGCCGATGATATTTTAGGCACACTTGCTAAAATGTCGGAGGAAAGCGGTAACTCCTGTGTTATAGCAACAGGAGACAAAGACTCTCTGCAGCTTGTTTCAGATAACGTGAGGGTTCTTCTTACCACCACAAAAGCAGGGGGACCTGAAATTGTAAGTTATGATAAAAAGGCTCTTTTTGATAAGTACGGCTTAACACCTGAGCAAATGATAGAGTTAAAAGCTTTAATGGGAGATTCTTCTGATAACATTCCGGGTGTTGCAGGAGTAGGAGAAAAAACCGCCTTAGATCTTATCACAAGATTTGATTCTATAGATTATATTTACGACCATATAGACGAAATCGACGTTAAAGAGGGAGTAAGAGGTAAACTAAAAAACGATAAAGATAATGCTTACTTTAGCCGTTGGCTTGGTACCATCTGTAAAGAAGCGCCCATAGAGCAAGGCATAGAAAACTACAAAACATGCAGTAAAGATATGCCAAAGGTAGCAGCGCTGATGACCGAACTTGAATTTTTCGGTCTTATGAACAGAATGGGTATAGACCCTAACGTCGCAATAACCTCTAAGGAAACAAATAAAGAATCCTTTAAAGAGACGGACTTTAGCCAAATCAAAGAGAAGGAGTTAGACCTTTTCTTCGATTTTCAAAATGAAACCTTTATTCTTTCGGCAAATAATAAACTCTGTTATTTAACCCAGAAAGACGCATTTCAGATATTACAGGATTCTGAGCTTTCCAAAAGAGTTCACGACCTTAAAAACCTTTATAAATATTGCCTTAAAAAAGGCGTAGAAATTAAAAACGTTACCTTTGATAGTCTTTTTGCAGGTTATCTTTGTAATCCGTCTTCTAATTCCTACGAAATAGACCGTCTTGCCGCAGAGTACGGAGTGTCTGCAAACTTTGATGGAGACGAGGCACTGAAAAAAGCCGCAACATTTTCCCTTGTTTGCAATGAACTGAAAAAACAACTTGAAGCAAACTCTCAGGACTCGCTTCTTTTGGAAATAGAAATACCTCTTGCTATTGTTCTTGGAGATATGGAGCTTGAAGGCGTTCTCATTGATTCAGACGCTTTAAAGGACCACGGAGAAGAGTTAACGGTAAGAATAGCAGAACTGGAGCAAAGAATCTATGACCTTGTAGGTTATGAGTTTAATGTAAATTCTCCTAAACAGTTGGGCGTTGCCCTTTTTGAAAAGCTTGGGCTTCCTGCAAAGAAAAAGACCAAAAGCGGCTATTCCACAGGTGCAGAGGTTTTAGAGGACTTGAAGGATGCTCACCCTGTTATTGCCTATTTGCTGCAGTACAGAACCTTGTCAAAACTAAAATCCACTTATTGTGATTCTCTTATTTCTGCAGTGGCAGAAGACGGCAGAATTCATTCAACCTTTAATCAGACCGAGACAAGAACAGGAAGAATAAGCTCATTGGAGCCTAACCTTCAAAACATTCCTGTGAGAACTGAGGAAGGCAGAGTTTTCAGAAAATTTTTTGTAGCAAAGGAAGGCTATACCCTTTGTGATGCCGACTATTCGCAGATTGAACTTCGTGTTCTTGCCCATCTTGCAGAAGACAAGAATATGATAGACGCCTTTAACTCAGGGGCAGATATTCATACTGCTACTGCATCTCAGGTTTTCAATATGCCAATAGATATGGTAACACCTTTGATGCGTAGCCGCGCAAAAACCGTTAATTTCGGTATAGTTTACGGTATGGGTGCTTTTTCTCTTGCAAAAGATATTGGTGTAACAAGAAAAGAGGCGGCAGATTATATCGAAAGTTATCTTTCTTCCTACCCTCAGGTTGATAAATTTATGAAAGACAGTATTGAAGGCGCAAAAGAAACCGGATTTGTTACGACTCTCTTTGGCAGACGCCGTTATATACCTGAAATCACGTCTTCAAATCATATGCTTAAAGCTTTTGGAGAAAGGGTAGCAAGAAATGCGCCCATTCAAGGAACCGCGGCAGATATAATTAAAATTGCAATGATTAACGTAAATTGCCGCTTGAAAGCTGAAAAACTTGATGCAAAACTAATTTTACAGGTCCACGACGAACTTATAATTGAGTGCAAAGAGGAAATAAAAGACAAGGTTAGCACTCTTTTAAAAGAAGAAATGGAAAAATCTGCAAAAATGAGTGTGAATTTAACTGCCGACGTTAACACAGGTTGCAGTTGGTACGAGGCAAAAGAATGAGAAACGTAATCTTTCTTTGCACAGGAAACACCTGTCGCAGTCCTATGGCAGAAGGCTACTTAAAATCCAAAAACAAAGATTTTACGGTTGTTAGCCGAGGCCTTGCCGCAGATGGTAGTCCTGTATCAGAAAACAGTAAATTTGCAATGGAAAAAATGGGCATAGATATATCTTCTCATATTTCAAAACAGCTGACCCTTGAGGAAGCACAAAACGCCTATATGATAATTTGTATGTCTGATTCCCATGCTGCTGTTTTAAAATCTGCAGGAATTGATGATAAAAAAATAAAGGTACTTGGGGTAAACGACCCTTTTGGGTGCGACCTTGACGTTTATGAAAAATGTCGCGACCAAATCATTAAAGGTGTAGATAATCTTTTTAGTGATTTTGGGGTCAGAATCTTTAAAGAAACAGATGAAAAATTTATTGCAGAACTTGAAAGAGAGTGTTTTTCACTTCCCTGGAGTGAGCAGTCTGTTTTAGATGCAGTAAATAATAACACCTTCTTCTTCGTAGCCGAAGAAAACAAAAAAATAATAGGCTATGCAGGACTTCAGGTGATATTAGACGAAGGCTATATTACCAACGTTGCCGTAACAAGCGCCTGCCGTCATAAAGGGGTTGCAAAGGCCCTTATGGAAAAGGTTTTGGATTTTGGAAAAGACCTGGAGTTTATAACCTTAGAGGTCAGAGAATCAAACCTTGCGGCACAAAGCCTCTATGAAAAATTGGGTTTTAAAAAAGAGGGAGAGCGTAAAAATTTTTATGAGAGCCCCAGAGAAAATGCTTTTATTATGACTAAAAGGAGATAATAGCGTAAATGCTAATACTTTCAATTGAATCCTCTTGCGACGAAACCGCAGTAGCGGTAACCCAGGAAAGGAAAGTTCTGTCCTCGGTAATAAATACGCAAATTGAGGAACATAAAATTTACGGAGGAGTAGTTCCTGAAATTGCATCTCGCAGACATTGTGAAAATATTTCGGCGGTTTGCGAAGAAGCCCTTAAAAAAGCAGGGAAAACCTACAAAGATATTGACGCTGTTGCCGTCACTTTTGCACCCGGATTAATCGGAGCATTGCTTGTGGGAGTGAATTTCGCCAAAGGACTTGCTATGGCTCTAAACGTTCCCCTTGTTCCTGTCCACCACCTTCGTTCTCATATAGCTGCCAACTATATAACCCATAAAGATTTAAAACCACCGTTTTTGTGCCTTACAGTTTCAGGCGGAAACAGTATCATTACAGAGGTTAAGGATTACACATCCTTTAATATAGTGGGAGCTACTCGTGATGACGCGGCAGGGGAGTGCTTTGATAAATCTGCACGTGTTATGGGACTGGCTTACCCTGGGGGAGTAACCCTTGATAAAATAGCCACCACGCCAGATTTTAAAAAATATCCGCTGCCAATACCAAGGGTTCAGGGCAGTGAATATGATTTTTCATTTTCAGGACTTAAAACGGCAGTAATTAATTTAATACATAACGCAACCCAAAAGGGCGAGGAAGTGGACGTCCCTGTCCTTGCCGCAACCTTAAGAGCAAGGGTTAGCGATATGTTAGTAGAAAACACAATGAAAGCCGCCGAGAAACTTGGTTATAATAAAATAGCCCTTGCAGGTGGCGTTTCGGCAAATAGTGAACTTAGAAGAAAAATGGATGAGGAATGTAAGAATAGAGGCTACGACCTTTATTTTCCGGAACTTTGCTATTGCGGAGACAATGCCGCTATGGTGGGAGTTCAGGGGTACTACGAAATTAAAGCAGGACATACCGCAGACGAGGGGCTTAACGCCTTCGCAACAATGCCTATAGACTATATTTAGAAAGCGAGAAAAAAGTATGTTTACAAGAGATATCGGAATTGACCTTGGCACAGCAAACACACTTGTTTGCCTTAAAGGTAAAGGAATTATAATGAGGGAGCCCTCGGTTGTTGCTTACGACGTAAGAAACGACACAGTTAGAGCCGTTGGCCGAGAGGCTAAGGAAATGATAGGCAGAACACCTGGTTCTATCGTTGCAGTGCGTCCTCTTAAAAACGGAGTTATTGCTGATTACGACGTTACCGCGGCAATGCTTAAACGCTTTATAAAAGAGTGTCTTAAAGGTTCGCCTTTCTCAAGAGTAAGGGTTGTAATATGTGTTCCTGCAGGAGTAACAGAGGTTGAAAGCCGTGCCGTTCAGGACGCTATCAGACTTGCAGGTGCTACCGATATTGATATTGTAGAAGAACCAATGGCAGCGGCAGTGGGAGCAGGTCTTCCTGTTTGGGACGCTACAGGCAATATGGTTGTTGATATGGGTGGCGGAACCACAGAGGTTGCCGTAATTTCTCTTGGAGATATCGTAACTGCTCAGTCAATTAAAACTGCAGGAGACGATTTAGACGAAGCAATTATCAACTATATAAGAAAAAAATATAATCTTCTAATCGGTGAACGCACTGCAGAGCAAATTAAGATAGAAATAGGTTCGGCTCTTCCTTACGAGGATGAGACAACTGTAGAAATAAAGGGTAGAAACCTTTTAGATGGACTTCCAAAGAATATTTTAATTTCTTCTGAAGAGGTTCGCGAGGCTATGGAAGATACCATTAATATTATCGTAGAAGCGGTTAAAACAACCCTGGAAAAGACCCCACCTGAGCTTTCGGCCGACATTATCGAAAGAGGAATTACCCTTACAGGTGGTGGCGCTCTCTTAAGAGGAATAGATGAGCTTATTAGCCGAGAAACAGGTATGACGGTAAATATTGCCGACAATCCTCTTGACTGTGTAGTAGAGGGTACGGCAAAGAGATTGGAACCGGGTAGCGGCTTTGACAATTACGTTTTCCGAAGAGGCAAAAATTATAGGTAGGTGAAAACCATTGCGATTTTTCTTTCGCAGCAGACAGTTTAAAATTATTGTAGCAATAGTAGCAAGTGTTGTTTTATTAACGACAATTTCCGCGATAATAGGAAAAAATATGGCGCCTCAAGCAGGTCTTGGAGGGACCATTATTGCACCTTTTCAGAAGCTTGTTACCACTATTGACAATTTCTTTACCGACGTTAACAAAAAATGGAATAGCGGGGAGAAACTTGCTACCGAAAATGATGAGCTTAAAAAAGAGATAAATAAATTAAGAGAAGAGCTTGTAGATTATCAGACTGCAGTAAGTGAAAATGAATTTTATAAAAAATATCTTGAAATCAAAGATGCAAATACAGATTTCGAGTTTTGCCCTGCTATGCTTATTTCTACAGACCCTGATGATTTGTTTAAGGGCTTCGTAATTGATGCAGGGGCCAATGTTGGCGTAAAGCGCTACGACCCTGTAATAACTGAGGCCGGTCTTGTGGGCTACATAACCGAGGTAGGCATCACTACGTCAAAGGTTACAACAATTCTTTCTCCGGAGCTTGTTTGCGGAGTGTACGATTCAAGAACAAGTGATGCAGGTGCCGTATCAGGAGATAGAGAACTTGCAAAAAACGATATGACAAAGTTATATAATCTGCCACGAACCTGTGACGTTACAGTTGGCGATATAATCGTTACATCAGGCAATGGTATTTTCCCTGATAAATTAGTTATAGGTACGGTAGACAATATACAAAGTGACCCCATTTCTTCTTCCCTTTGTGCAGGAATAATCCCTGCGGTTAACTTTGATGAAATCAGAAACGTAATGGTTTTAACCGATTTTGAGGGCAAAGGAAATGCGCTTATAGGAAAGGGAGAATAGCTTATGACCGCAAGAAAAAAGCTTCTTCTTTTAAACCTTTTAAATTTAGGCATTATATTATTTTTGGTTATTTTAAGATATAGCGGTGTGTTTGTTCTTAAAATAGGGGAGATAGCTCCAATAATAGTCCTTCCTTTAATTGTTGCAATTTCCATATTTTTCGGAGAACTCAGCGGCTTTGCGGCAGGGCTTTTTGCAGGAATTTTAATGGACACCCAGGTGACAGGTTCCTCTTGCTTCAACCTTTTTGCATTAATGCTTTTAGGTCTCGTTAGCGGACTTTGTTCTACTTATCTGTTAAACAAAAACCTGAAATCTGCATTATGTTTATCTTTTGGAACCGCATTTTTATATTTTCTGTTTAGATACTTAGTTCTGTTTGCCTTTAAAGGCACAGTTTTTGGTTTTGACTATTTTATTTTCAATCTTTTGCCATCGGCAATTTATACTAGTGTTTTTATTATACCTTGTTATTATTTAGAAAAATTTTTAAGCAAACACGGATAATCCGAACCTGCCTAAAATGGCACAATTTCGGCGCTTTTCGGTTTGTCGCAAGTTAGTAGGCGTTAGCCTTACTAACTCCTTCGCACCAAAAATCACACAAAATTCTGCTCATTTTAGGTCTTAGAATTTTAAAGGTGAAGATTTTTGTCTGTGCGAGACACAAAACACAGTTAATCCTAACGGATTAACGAGTATTTTAACAAAGCAAAGACGAAAATCTTCCCTTTAAAATCAGATTCAGATTATTCGTGCTTGCTTAAGGAGATAGGTTATGCCATTTAAGAGAAAACCCAGACGGCGTCTGTCAGTTTTGGCTGTAATATTGGCTGTGGTGCTTGTTGTTTACAGTTTCCGCGTCTTTTCATTACAGATAATAAGTGCCGAAGTATATGCAGAGCAAGCCGCCGGTGTTTCTTACAGAACGGCAGTACTAAAAGCTCAAAGAGGAGAAATTCTTGACCGAAACGGCAGAGAAATAGCCGTAAACCGCGAAGGCTATAACATAGTTTTTAACAAGGCTTATATAGATATGGAAAGTATTAATGAAATAATACTTTCTCTTTGTGAACTTTTAAGCCAAAGCAACGTTTCATGGGTAGATAATCTGCCGTTAGAAAAGGAAGCACCTTACGGCTTTACAGATAAAACTACTCAGGTAAAAACACTTATTTCCAATTTAAAACTTGCCCACTACGCATCGGCAGAAAACTGTTTCGAGGAAATGGTGGAAAAATATGAACTTGAAAGTTATGACGATGCCACAAAACGACTTTTAATGGGAATAAGATATTCAATAGAAACTTCAAGCTTTTCTATTTCCAACCCATATACCTTTAGTGAGGACGTACCTTCCAACATAATGCAAACTGTTTTGGAATCAGGTGTAATTTTAAAGGGTGTAACTATTGACGTTGTACCATTCAGAGAATATGTAGAAGGAGATTTGGCACCGCACCTAATCGGCTCTTTAGGACCTATCTATGCAGAGGAATGGGATGAATATAAAGACAAGGGCTATTCCTTTAGTGATAAGGTAGGCAAGAGCGGAATAGAAAAACTTGCCGAGGAATATCTTCACGGCACAGACGGACAAATCAGTTATAAAATCGACGCTCAGGGCAACATTCTTTCAAGTGAAATTACAAAGGAGCCCATTCCGGGCAAAACCATTATGCTTACCCTTGATAAAAGTCTTCAGAAATCTGCACAAAAGGCACTGAAAGATGCCATTACCAGTATGCAAAGTACAGGGGGCACAGTAACAGGTGGAGCGGCAGTTGTAATGGACGTTAAAAACGGTGACATTTTGATGAGCGCCACATACCCTTCCTACGATCTTAGAACATATTCAAAGGATTACGAAGAATTAGCGGCAGATAAAAAAGGACTGCCACTTACAAACCGGGCCTTTCAGGGTATATATCCACCCGGCTCTACAATAAAACCGGTAGTAGCCATTGCTGCAATGGAGAAAAAATTAATTACAAGCAGTGAGTCAATAGTCTGTCTTCATAAATATAAGCTTTTTGAGGATTTCCAACCAAGCTGTATGGGACATCACGGCGCTATTGCTCTCACTTCGGCTCTTTCCAAGTCCTGTAACTATTATTTCTTTGAACTGGGACGAAGAGTTGGCGCAATGACTATGACAGACTATTTTAAAAAGTTTGGATTAGGCGTAAAAACAGGGGTAGATATCGGAGATTCTGCAGGACTTCTTGTAGAACCTGAATCAGACGGCCTCGGCGGTAACACCCTTCAGATAGCTATCGGTCAGATGAATGCGTTCACACCTCTGCAACTTGCAAGTTACGTTTCAACCCTTGCCAACGAAGGCACAAGATACAAGGCAAATCTTGTTGATAAAATAGTGTCTTATGATATGAGTGAGGTTTACAAGGCAACCGAGCATACGGCATTGGAAACATTTAAGGTTGATAAAAAGATTATCAATGCAGTAAAAGAGGGTATGCTTTCGGTTACAGAGGACGGTACAGGTAGTGCGGTATTTAAAAACTACGGTATTAAGGTAGGAGGAAAAACAGGTACCGCTCAGGTAACAAATAAGGCAGACCACTCGGTGTTTATTGCCTTTGCACCCTTTGATAATCCGGAAATTGCAATGTCGGTAGTATTGGAACACGGTGCATCTACTTTTAACGTAACAAACGTTGCAAAAACCATTATGGATTCATACTTTTATTCAAGTCAGATAACGGTTGATAATTCTCAACCATTTACAGTTTTGCCTTAAGTCAATTTATTGACAATAAGCACATATTATGGTAAAATCAACTCTACTAAGTCGAAAAAAAGGAGATGGTGAAAATAGGAATTATAGTTGCAACCTGCTCCGGTAAAGGAGGAGTTGGAAAATCCACCTTTAGCGTAAGCACCGCCATCACACTGGCCCAAGATAAAAACAGGGTTTTACTTATAGATATGGACACCGGTATGAGATGCCTGGACCTTCTTCTAGGGGTTAGTGAAAACTTGGTTTTCGACCTTAGTGACGCCGTAAATGGAAAACCCTTGGACGACTGCATTATAGAAATTCCCACAAGGAAGGATTTATATCTTCTTGCGGCACCTGTAAACAACGAAGGAATAAGCAAAGAAAACTTTAAAGCCTTTATTGAAAAGGTTTCAGAACAGTTTGATGCAGTAATTGTGGACTTTTCTGCAGGAAACGATGTTTCTCTTCTTTCGGCACTGCCTTTTGGTGCGCAAATTGTTTGCGTTTGCAATCCCGATGCAGTATCAATAAGAGATGCATATTCTATAAACAGTCTGCTTGCCAAAAACGGCAAAAAGGCAAAACTTGTACTGAATAAATACAACTATTATTTTATAAAATCAAGCGCATTTTCCACTATAGATGATATAATTAACGAAACAGGAATGCAGCTTTTAGGAATAGTTCCTTTTAGTGAGGACTTCGAATATGCTTTTTGCACAGGAGATTTCACTTTAAAGGGTAGAGGCAAAAAAGCTTTTGAACGAATAGCCAAAAGGCTTCAAGGCAAAAGCGCACCTCTTAAAAAACTAAAAAAAATATAAACTGGAAAGGAAACATATTTTCATGAATATAGCACTTATGGCACACGACGCAAAAAAAGAACTAATGGTTCAGTTTTGCATAGCATATTGTGGCATTTTAAGCCACCACAACCTTCTTGCCACAGGGGCAACAGGCAAAACAGTATCAGAGGCAACAGGCCTTGATGTTGTTAAAGTCCTTGGCGGCGCACAGGGTGGCTCACAACAAATAGTTTCAAGAATCGGATGCGATGAAATTGATATGCTTCTCTTTTTCAGAAACCCACTTAACCCCAAGTCAGACGATGCAGAAGACCACGAAATTTTAAGACTTTGCGACGTTCATCAAATACCGGTTGCAACAAATATAGCAACTGCAGAAATGCTTATACACGGATTAGAGCGTGGCGACCTTGACTGGCGCGAAAATATAAGACAGTCAAAATAAAATTAAAATCCAGTCCCCAGACTGGATTTTAAAACGTTTTTTGGAGGAATAAAATGGCAGAAATAAACAGAGCGCCCAGGGGCACAAACGATGTTACTCCTGAAAATAGCTATAAATGGCAGTTTGTAGAAAAAAGGTTAATTGAAACTGCAGGACTTTTCGGTTTTAAAGAAATCAGAACTCCTGTTTTTGAACATACAGAGGTTTTCACAAAAAACGTAGGAGATACTACAGACGTTGTACAAAAGGAAATGTATACCTTTACCGATAAAGGAGACCGTTCCATAACACTGCGCCCTGAATTTACAGCAGGGGTTATCAGAAGTGTGATAGAAAATTCCCTTACCGCAGCGGCGCTGCCTGTAAAGGTTTGCTATGCAGGTGGTTGTTATCGTTACGAAAAGCCACAGGCAGGAAGACTAAGGGAGTTTCATCAGTTTGGCGTAGAGTGTATCGGTGCCGCATCTCCGGTAGCCGATGCAGAAGTAATTGCTTTGGGCGATGCTCTTTTAAAAAGTGTTGGTATTGATAAAATTTCATTGGAAATTAATTCTATCGGTTGCCCCCAGTGTAGAAAAGAGTATCATAATGCTTTAAAGGAGTATTTTAAAGAACATACGAGTGAGCTTTGCGGCACCTGTAATGAAAGACTTGACCGCAATCCAATGAGAATTTTAGACTGCAAATCTCCTGTTTGCTCTGGGATTGCAGCCAAAGCTCCGGTAGTGCTTGATTTCCTTTGTGATGATTGCAAAACACACTTTGAAGGGGTAAAGGCACACCTTGACGCTCTGGAAATCGACTATAAAGTTAATCCTCACATTGTAAGAGGGCTTGACTATTATAATCGTACTGTTTTTGAGTTTGTTTCAGGAGATATCGGCGCACAGGCAACTGTTTGCGGCGGCGGTAGATATGACGGACTCTTAGAGCAAATGGGCGGACAGGCAAATCCTGCTTTAGGCTTTGCTATGGGAATTGAGAGACTGCTTATGGTTTTAGAAAACCAGGGCAAAGAAATACCAAAGCCACGTGTTTGTGATATCTATATTGCGCCAATGGGCGAAGCCGCATCTATAAAAGCTTCTGTTATGTGCGGCAAACTTCGTGATGAAGGTTTTGAAGCCCTTACCGATATAGTAGGCAGAGGACTTAAAGCTCAGATGAGATATGCCAATAAAATTGATTCTGCATTCACTTTGGTTTTAGGCGACAGTGAGCTGGAAAGCGGCAAAGCAAGACTAAAATGTATGGCAGACGGCACCGAAAAAGAGGTAGAAATTGATAACATTGTAACCGAACTTTACAATGCAAAACTTGATACTTTAGCCGACTCAATAAAATAAAAAAACACCGAGTATATGGGTTGTACAGTTGAGGACAGTTATAAAATTTATTCTCTTCGCCCGATGTATTGCACCACAGGCTGCAATTAGTTGTGAGAGAGTTTAAGGGTTTTAGGTTCTCCTAACAAGTGATATTTGGCGCCAAAATGTCCTGCTTGTTACGGTATGAGACAAATATTAAACGGATGTGTAGAAATTCTGCACATCCGTTTTACTATCCTTAAAAGAAATATTTAGTGAAATGTTTTGCTATTGCAAAACGTGAAATAATGTGTCAAGACACATTGTGAAATATCTCGCTTTGCTCGATGTGAAATGAAATAAATCCCTATGCGCCGCAGCGCATTTCACATTGCGAAGCAATACTTCACACGCAAAGCGTATTTCACAAATCCCGCAAGGGATTTATTTCGTTGCGTTGTGTCCTTACGGACACAACGCATATACTCGGTGTTTTATTTTTTTATTTTAAAATTTATATTATAGCAGTAACAAAAATCTCCTATAAAAACCCTAAATGCGCCTTTTAAAGATTTATAATATCTTTTATATTCTCCAAGATAAAAAACCAACGTTAAAAACAAAAGAAAATTCTTTGTCTTTAAAAATTTAAGCCGTTTTTTCTCAAACTTTATAAACCTTTTAAGAGCCCAATAGGGCTTGTTTTTTATATTGCAACCAAGAAGATAAGAATGTGCCTTAATAGATTCTTCAAGACCTGTAATTCGTTTTTCAAAACTTCCTAAAAGCTCTTTTCTGTTTATATCGGAAAGGGAGACGTTGCCACCATGAAAACGATATTTGCAAAGCACACGGTTTAAAACAACAGTTTTTCCAAGAAGAGAGCCAATAATAGAAATATACCAGTCGTGAGCAAGGAGACTTTTAAGGTCAATAGGCTTTAAAAACTCCTTTATTTTAGCATTAAAACAAATAGAAAAACCTCTGATACAGGAACAACCAATAAGTTGGTTTGTATCTATGGTTTGAAAACTTGAGTCATCTAAAAGAGAATAATAGGGAATAGATAGGTTGTTAATGTCTTTGTCATTTTGGTCTATTAATTGATATCTGGAAGCTAAAACTAAAATTTCACTGTTTTTCTGCAGAAAACGGCTCATAACCTCTACCTTGTTGTCTAGCCATATATCGTCCTGGTCGCAAAGAAAAATGTAATTGCCCTTAGCCTTAAAAATACACCTGTAAAAATTAAGACAATAGCCTATATTTTTTTGGTTTTGGAAAAACTGCCAACTTTTTGAAAGAGCGTTATCGTTAATAAAAGAAGTAACGATTTTAGCCGTGTTGTCGGTAGAGCAGTCGTCACAAATTATTACTTCGTCTACAGGAACTGTCTGATTTAAAATGCTTTCAAGCTGTTTTTTTATAAAATTTTCACCGTTAAAGGTGGCAATACATACAGAAATCATACCCTTACCACCCGAAAATAAAACTTTATTAATTTGTACTTTACAAAGCAAGAGAGTCCTAAAAACAAATAAATTATGGGGTAAAAACTGCACCTGCCAATAAAAATCAAAACCTTGCCGCTTTTAGTATAGGAGTTGGCGTTTTTAGCGGCGTTTTTAAATTGTTTGCTACACGTTTCTTTTTTTATAAGGGCTTTTCTTTCTCTTGCCGAAAGTCGTGCCTCAGAAAGAAAAGTATCGCAAAGAAAAGACAAAACGTATTTTACATAGTAGAAGTTTAAAAAACTGTCAAGTCCGCTTGTTACCTTAAACATAAGACTGACACGTTTTTTTAAATCATCAAGTTTGCCATAATCAAAACACTTTGTTATACTCTTCTCTTTTCTCTTTAGGTAGTGATAATAGCAATCGGAAAAAACGGCGCATTTAGAGAACTTGTTCCATAAACAAAGGTTAAAATAAGTGTCCTCAAAATATTCTCCGTTAGGCATTAAAACGCCGCTTTCTCTTACAAAGCTTGTGAGATAAAGTTTGTTACAACAAGAATCTAAAAGGCACTTGTCTTTAAGAGATATAAAATGAGAGTTTTTGTTTTCTTGGGTCAAGATATAACTGCCGTCAAAAACAAATTCCTTAAACGAGCCTTCCATATCTATTATAAGACCAAAAACCGAAATTTCCGCTTTTTTGCTCTCTGCTTTATTTAGCATTTTAAAAAGGCTGCCTTCCTCTAAAAAATCATCAGAATCAATAAAGCAAAGGTATTTTCCCTCAGCTTTTTTAATTCCTAAATTTCTTGTTTCAGACAGCCCTTCATTTTCTTTGTGAAAAACCTTTATTTTATGATATTTTTCGGCAAGATGGTCGCATAAAGCACCACTGTTGTCGGTGGAGCCGTCGTCAATGAGTAAAATTTCAATATCTTCAACTCCGCCGTTTAAAACGGACAAAACACACTTTTTAAGATACTTTTCTGTGTTATAAACAGGAATAATTACACTTATATCGGTCATATCAGTAAATAAATTTTCCTTGGGCAACCTTTTTAAGATGTTCGCCATAAGGGGACTTCCCATACTTTTGGGCAGATTCTAAAAGCTTTTCTTTGGTAATCCATCCGTTAATGTAAGCAATTTCTTCAACTGCCGAAATCATAACACCTTGCCTGTTTTCTATAACCTTAACAAATTGTGAGGCCTCAAACAAAGCGTCCATTGTGCCGGTGTCAAGCCAGGCAAAGCCGCGCCCTAAAAGTTCTACCTGTAAAGAGCCTTCTTCCAGATAGATTCTGTTAAGGTCGGTAATTTCAAGCTCTCCTCTTTTGGAGGGCTTTACTTTTTTGGCAAATTCGCAAACCCTGTTATCATAAAAATAAAGACCTGTAACACAGTAGTTGGATTTAGGATTTTGAGGTTTTTCTTCAATGGAAATGGCTCTGCCTTTTTCATCAAACTCCACGATTCCAAAGCGTTCAGGGTCATCAACGTAGTAGCCAAACACAGTTGCCCCCTGTTCCCTTGAAGCTACTTCTTTAAGGGTGCTTCTAAAGCCTCTGCCATAAAAAATATTATCCCCCAGAACCATAGCACAGGAATGGCCGTCAATAAACTTTTCCCCAATTATAAAGGCCTGTGCAAGACCGTCAGGGGAGGGTTGAACAGCATAGGAAAGATTAATTCCAAAATTACTTCCATCACCTAGTAACCTTTCAAAATTAGGAAGGTCGCCGGGGGTAGAAATAATAAGAATATCCTTTATTCCTGCAAGCATAAGGGTTGATAGAGGATAATAAATCATAGGTTTATTATAAACAGAAAGAAGCTGTTTAGAGGTTACCATGGTAAGAGGGTAAAGTCTGGTGCCGGAACCACCTGCCAGGATGATGCCTTTCATTAAAACACTCCAGTTCAGGTGGCACAAGGCGTTACCACCCTAAAGTAATTCTATATCAATAGACTCTATAACTACGTCGTGTAAAGGCTTATCTCCTGCACCGCATCTAACGTTGGCAATAGCATCAACAGTGTCCATTCCTTCGTAAACCTGACCGAAAACGCTATGCTTAAAATCAAGCCAAGGTGTTCCGCCTAAAGCTTCGTAATCGGCAATAGAATCCTCCGGGAATCCTCTGTCGGTTAACTGCTTCATCTGGTCTGCCATACCATCAGGAATAGAGTCTGCCTGAACAATAAAAAACTGACTGCCATTGGTGTTAGGACCTGCATTTGCCATAGATAATGCGCCGCGAATATTGTGAAGTTTCTCACTGAATTCATCTTCGAAGCTTTCTCCGTAGATGCTTTCTCCGCCCATACCGGTACCTGTGGGGTCTCCGCCTTGAATCATAAAGTCCTTTATAACTCTATGAAAAATTATTCCGTTGTAGTAGTCTTTTTTAGCAAGCTCTACAAAGTTGTTCACGGTGCGAGGAGCATCATCTTTAAAAAGCTTGATTTTAATATCGCCCATGTTTGTGTGCATAATAGCAACGGTATCGCCTTTTTGTGGCATAGAAGTTTGAATACTCATAATAAGTCTCCTTGATACAAAAATATTATTATACTCATTTTACCAATTATTCGCTGATTTCGCAATATTAAATTTATTCTTGTGTTTAACCACAATATATGGTAGAATAAGTTAATAATAATTTAATGTTAGAGGTGGCAATTTTTATGAAATGTCCTTTTTGCGGCTATGAAGAAAGTAAGGTTATAGATTCTCGCCCTACAGACGAGGGAGAACGCATCCGTCGTAGAAGAGAATGCCTTAAATGTACTCGTCGTTTTACAACCTACGAGTTAATTGAAAGTTTACCTATAATCGTAATTAAGAAGGATAAAACAAGAGAGACCTTTGACCGTGACAAACTGCTTAACGGTATGCTTAGAGCTTGTGAGAAGCGTCCTGTTTCTTTTGAAACTATTGAACGTGCCATTGACGATATAGAAAGTGTAATCCAGAACTCACTTGACCGTGAGGTATCAAGCGTAAAAATCGGCGAGCTTGTAATGGATAAACTAAAAGAAATTGACGAAGTTGCTTACGTCCGCTTTGCTTCTGTATACAGACAGTTTAAGGACATAAACACCTTTATGGATGAGCTTAATAAGCTTTTAAATAAATAAACAGAGGAATAAAAATGAACCAGTTTGAGCAAATGGCAGAACTTCTTCTGCCCCACATAGATAAAGAGCCAGAATATTACGAAAGCCTTTACCCACAGAGAGACTTGCCTGAGGGGGCAAGGGTTGTTCGTATTGCACCAAGTCCAACAGGTTACCTTCATCTTGGTACACTTTTTATGGCCTTGGTTAATAGAATTACCGCAAATAGCACAGGCGGCGTTTTCTACACAAGAATAGAAGATACCGATAAAAAGCGCGAAATAGAGGGCGGAATAGACGATATTATAAACGGCCTTTTGCGTTTTGGTATAAATATTGACGAGGGTTTTGTTACCCCCACAAAGCAAGAGGGTAAATACGCTCCTTATAAGCAGAGCCTCAGAGGAGAAATTTATCAGTGCTTTGTTAAAAAGCTTGTAAAAGAAGGCCTTGCATATCCTTGTTTTTGCACTGCCGAGGAACTTGAAGCAGTAAGAAATAAGCAGGAGGCAGAAAAAATCCGCACAGGCTATCACGGAGAGTATGCCGTTCACAGAAATATTACAGTAGAGGAAGCTAAAGCCTTAATAGATGAGGGTAAGCCCTACGTAATTCGTCTTAAATCTCCCGGCAGCGAAGAAAACAGAATTTTCTTTGAAGACGGAATAAAAGGCAAGGTAGAAATGCCTGAGAATGATGAAGATTTTGTTTTACTTAAATCCGACGGAATTCCAACCTATCACTTTGCCCACGCCGTAGACGACCATCTTATGCGCACTACCCACGTAATACGCGGAGATGAGTGGATTTCCAGTGTGCCCAAGCATATTCAACTTTTCAAAATACTGGGCTTTAAACCACCTAAATTCTGCCACGTGGCACCTATTATGAAGTTGGATAACGGCGCTAAACGTAAAATTTCCAAAAGAAAAGACCCTGAAGCAGCTGTTTATTATTTTGCCGAAGAGGGCTATGAAGCCGATAGCGTTATAGAGTATTTAATGACCGTAGCATCAAGTGAATTTGAGGACTGGCGCAGAGCAAATCCTAACGAGTCTTATAAAAAGTTCAAATTCAACCTTAAAAAGATGTCTGTATCAGGCGCTCTTTTTGATAACGACAAACTAAAGGACGTTTCTAAAAATATTGTATCTAAAATGGACTCTGCCACAGTGGTACAAAAACTAACAGATTGGGCAAAGGAATTCAATACCGAGTTTTATAATGTCCTCACTAAAGATTTAGATTATACTAAATCTGTTTTTGCTATTGACAGAGACTGTCCAAAGCCTCGTAAAGATATTGCCAAATGGAACGAGGCTAAGGAGTACTGTGCATATTTTTATAACGAGTATTTTCAGCCCTGCCGAGAATATCCTGAACATATTGAAAAGGAAGATATCAAAGCTTTCCTTAATCAGTATGTAACAGTTTACAGTGAAAGTGATACCAAAGAGGAGTGGTTTGGCAGAATAAAATCTCTTTGCGCCCCATTAGGATTTGCAGCAGATACCAAAGAGTATAAAGCAAACAAAGAAGCCTTTAAGGGCAGTGTTGGAGATTTGTCAACCGTACTTCGTGTGGCTATCACAGGAAGAAGAAATACCCCTGACCTTTGGAGCATTATGCAGGTTCTGGGAATAAATGAATGTAAAAAACGTATTTTAGATGCCCTTGGAGAGATATAGTATGTCAGAAGAATTAATTAAAAATGAAACAGTTCCTTCTAACTTTATTTATGATTTTATAGATAAAGACCTTGAAGAAGGGGTTTATAGCAGAGTACAGACCCGTTTCCCGCCTGAGCCAAACGGATATCTTCATATTGGTCATGCAAAGGCAATATGCATAGATTTCGGCACAAGCGAAAAGTATAACGGCAAGTGTAATTTACGCCTAGATGACACTAACCCCACAAAAGAAGATACCGAATATGTAGATGCCATTATGGAAGATATTAAATGGCTTGGTTTTAATTGGGATAACGTTTATTACGCTTCGGATTACTTTGATTTTATTTATGACTGCGCTTTAAAGCTCATTGATAAAGGACTTGCCTATGTGGACGAGCTTACTGCAGACCAAATCAGAGAATATAGAGGAACTTTGACCGAGCCGGGAAAGGAAAGCCCATACAGAAATAGACCTATTTCTGAAACCAAAGACCTTTTTGCCCGTATGACTGCAGGAGAATTTGAAAATGGCAGTCTTGTTCTTCGCGCAAAAATTGATATGACTTCTTCTAATATGAATATGCGCGACCCTGTAATCTATCGTATTATGAAGGCGGAGCATCATCGCACAGGCAATAAGTGGTGCGTTTATCCTATGTATGACTTTGCTCATCCTCTGTCAGATGCAAAGGAAGGGGTAACCCATTCTCTTTGTTCTTTGGAGTTTGAGAATCACAGACCTCTTTACAATTGGTTCTTAGAGAAATTAGACCTTTTTGCAGAACCACCAAGACAGATTGAGTTTGCAAGAATGAACGTAAACTATACTCTCACCTCAAAGAGAAAGTGCCTGAAGCTTGTAAACGACGGCCTTGTTGACGGTTGGGATGACCCAAGAATGGCAACAATTTGTGGTATGAGAAGAAGAGGCTACACCTCTGCCGCTATTAGAAACTTTGTAGAGAAAATCGGTGTTAGTAAGGCTTACAGTGTTATTGACTATGCTCTTTTAGAGTCCTGCGTAAGAGACGACCTTAATCTTAATGCAGACAGAGCAATGGCGGTTCTTCGTCCTCTAAAGGTGGTAATTGATAATTACCCTGAAGATAAAGCAGAGGAAATTTCAGTAGAAATCAACCCCAATAAGCCTGAACTAGGCAATAAAACAGTAACCTTCTCAAGAGAGATTTATATCGAACAGGACGACTTTAACCTTAACCCCCCTGGAAAATATTTCAGACTCTGCCCTGAAAAAGAGGTAAGACTCAAAGGCGCGTATTTTGTTAAATATGCTTCTCATGAAGAGGATGAAAAGGGCAATGTTACATGTGTTCACGTAACCTATGACTCTGCTTCTTACGGCGGAGAATCCCCTGACGGAAGAAAGGTTAAAGGAACACTTCATTGGGTAAGTGCGGCTCACTGTATAACCGCAACAGTTAACCTCTATGACAGACTCTTTAACGTGGAAAATCCATCTGATGAAGAGGGTGTTTCTTCCTTTGCCGATAATCTCAATAAGGATTCTTTAACCGTACTGAAAGACTGTAAACTCGAAGCATCTCTAAAGGATGCGAAGCCTGAAAAGGGCTATCAGTTTATGCGTCAGGGTTATTTCTGTGCAGATAAATATTCTACACCTGATAATCTCATCTTCAACCGCACAGTTGCTCTTAAAGATTCCTTTGCGAAGAAGGTGTAATAATGACTGTTAATCAGGTCTATGAGTTTTTAGATGAAAAATTCCCCTTTAATACCGCTCTTGCTTATGACAATCCGGGTCTTTTGGTAGGAGACGGTAATGCTAAGGTTACAGGAGTTATAACCTGCCTTGACTGTAGTGATGAGGCCATAAATAAAGCGGTGGAAATTGGCGCAAACCTTATGGTAACTCATCATCCCTTAATCTTCAAACCTTTAAGCGCCGTTACCTCAGACAGTCTTGTTTACAGACTGATAAAAAACGGAATTGCTCTTATTTCACTTCATACAAATCTTGACGTAGGTGATGGCGGAGTAAACGATTCTTTATGCCGTGCTATTGGTCTTGAAAATGTAGAGAAGATTTACGACGATGAGGGCTATGCCTTTAGAATGGGAGAAATAGAAGAACCTATAGATGCAGATACCTTGGCAGAGCTTTTACGGAAAAAGCTAAAGGTTAGGGTTAAATACGTGGGAGAAAACAGGTTCATCAAAAAGGTTGCCGTTTCATCAGGCTCTTGCGGAGATATGCTTGACACAGTTTTAAAAACCTCTGCCGATGCCTTTGTTACGGCAGATATAAAGCATAATGTGTTTTGTCAGGCTCATAATGAGGGATTCTGCCTTTTTGATGCAGGGCATTTCAACACCGAAGACGTGGTTATAGCGCCTCTTTCAGCGTTGCTTTCAGACCTTGGTCTAAGGGTTGAAGAGTTTCATTTTTCCCCAATTAAATATAAATAATTGTCAGTTTACGGAGTGTCTTACGGCACTCCGTAATTTTTTTAAAAAAGAGCAAAAAAATCGTTTCCTTTTTAGATTGTTTATGGTATAATTTATTGTGGAAATTTATGTTGGAGGTGAATAGGGTGAAAAAAGGGAAATTGCTTAAAATCACAGCAGTTTTAATCTGCCTTTTAACGCTTACGTCCTGCACGGCTTTTAATAACAATACTGACTCTTTACTGCTTGCACCAAGGCAAAAAGAAATCTATCATATTCAACAAGCCCTGGAAAAATCCGCAGGAAAAGATATCACCTTAAAATACCCTACAACCGGGGAATATCGTTCGGCATTTATTTTAAAAGATATAGACGATGACGGAGATGACGAGGCTTTTGCTTTTTACAGTAAAACCGAGGAAGATACCGTTACTATGAATATTAACGTTATCACAGAAAATGGCGGCAACTGGATAAGCCGTGGCAACTCAAGCGTGGTTGCAGGAGGAATTGAAAAGGTTACCTTTTCCGACTTGGACGGTGACGGAGTTTTGGAAATCATCGTAGGTTGGACAATTTTCGGAACAGTTGATAAGCAACTGGCAGTTTATTCCTTTGATGGCGTTACCCTTAAAAAACGCGCATTGGAAAAATATTCCGATTTTATCTGCGGCAATATAACAGGGGACAGTAATGCCGAGCTTGTTGTATTTGGAATAAACATTTCTGACAAATCGGCTACGGCCAGGGTCTTTTCTCTTAAAAGCGACAGTATAGATGAAATTGGTTCGGTTCAGCTTGACGGAGGCATTACCTCATATCAGACACCGGTTCTTTCAACCTTAAGCGACATGCGTCCTGCAGTTTACGTAGACGCTGCTAAAGGGGTTGGTACAATAACAGAAATAATTTGGTTTGAAAAGGATGTTTTAACCAACGTAAAACGCGCACGACAGGAAGAAGAAAATATTACCTTCAGAACCACCCTTGCCACCACACAAGACTTTAATAATGACGGTGTACTTAACGTTCCTATTTCTCAGATACTTAAGTCCACTGAAAAAAATGAAGATATAGATAAAGTTTACGTAACAAACTGGAGCAGCTTCGATGGTAAAAGTTTCAAAACCGAAGTTACAGCGTTTATGAACTATTCAGACGGTTATTATCTGACTATTTCTGAAAAAATGCTTGATAAACTTTACCTTGCACGAAAGATAGAGTCGAAACTTAGAATTTTTTATCTATACGACCTTAAAACCGAAACACAGGGTGAAGAGGTGTTTAGAATAATGGCGGTAGATAAAGAAAATTACAAAGAAGAGGTTTATAAGGGAGAGTCATACGAGGTTGTTTATGAAAATGACCAGTTTGTATATCTTATAAGAACTCAGCAAAATAATCCTATTGGCATGACAAACGAAATTTTAAAAAGCAGTTTTGGTATTTTAAACTAGATTATCGGAGGAAAACAAATTGAAAAAAATACTCATTGTTGAAGATGAAGAAGCAATAAGAGAATTTGAAGCAATAAACCTAAAACGCTCAGGCTATGAAACAGTAGAAGCAGGAACAGGAGAAGAAGCTCTTGCAATATTTGAGGCAGAACCTGATTTCGACATAGCTTTACTTGACGTTTCTATGCCGGGTATGGACGGATTTACTCTCTGTAAAGAACTTAGAAAACGTACAGAAACCCTGGGTATTATAATGCTGACTGCACGAACACAGGAAATGGATAAAATAAGCGGACTGATGATGGGGGCAGACGATTATATTACTAAACCCTTTAGTCCATCAGAACTTATGGCACGAGTAGATTCTTTATATCGCAGAGTTAGTATGAACAGCAAGACAAATGATGTTAAAAACTCAGAAGAAATCAAACTTGGAGATTTTGTTTTAAATCTTAGAAGACATACCCTTCATAAGAAAGGTCAAAACGTGGAACTAACTCAGGTAGAGTTCCAGATTATTGAATATTTCTTCACAAATCCTGATACTGCCCTTGACAGAACTGACATTCTCAACAAGGTTTGGGGAGACAGTTATTTTGGAGAAGAAAAAATTGTAGACGTAAATATCAGAAGACTCAGAATGAAGATAGAAGACAACCCTTCTTCCCCTCAAAACTTAGTTACCGTTTGGGGAATGGGTTACAAATGGAATAGCGGAAACTAATAAAAAATTATTAAAAGAAAAGGACGGTGATACTGCTTGGAGTTGGAAATTAGATTTAAAAGCGTTGCATGGCGCTGGATTTTAAATGTGTTTCTTGTTTTGGTTACAGTAGTTATTGCCGTAGAAGCAGCATTTTGTGTTTTTATTCGCACTTACTATTTAGAGCAGGTTAAGAGACAGGCAGAGGAACATGCACAGGTCTTTATCACAACCCTTTCAGGTACAGGAGGAGACCAGTTCCTTAACGTTGCCAGAGAGTATTGCGAGGAGTTTGAAAACAAAGACAAACTTGAAATACAGATTATAGATAACACAGGTACTGTTCTTTATTCCACCACAGGCTTTACCTCAACAGAGAGTAATATGCCGGACTATAACGTGGCTGTAAAAAATGGTAAGGAAAGCTTTTGGCTTGGCGAAAGTCAGTTTGGTGAAAAGGTTCTTAGTGAAACTACACTTATTTGGGACAATAACGGAAACTCTTTGGGTGCGGTTCGTTGGATTGTTTCCCTTACCAATATGAACAAGCATATTGTGGTAATTTGCCTTATTGCAATAGGTGTAGGCCTCTTAATTTTAGTGATTACAGGCATTTTAGGACTCTTTTTTGTAACCTCGATAGTAAGACCTATCAGAGACGTAAGTAATATGGCACGAAAAATTGCCATGGGTGACTTTAACTCTAAAATAGAGATTGCGGCCAACAACGAAGTGGGAGAACTTTGCGATTCCATTAACTACATGGCATCTGAACTTCAACAGGCCGATAAAATGAAGAATGAATTTATTTCATCAGTTTCTCACGAGCTTAGAACGCCCCTTACAGCAATCAGAGGCTGGGCAGAAACAGCAAAAATGTCTGTTGGTTATGACGAGGCGACGGTTAATAAAGGTCTTGACGTGGTTCTTGCCGAGTCAGAAAGATTGGGAGGTCTTGTAGAAGAACTTTTGGACTTCTCTCGTATGCAATCAGGAAGACTTTCTCTGAGCCTTCAAAACTTTGACGTAGTTGAGGTTGTAAAAGAAGCAGAAGAGATGTATACCGAACTTGCAAAGAAGCAAGGAATGGAGCTTTCTTATATTCCTTCTAAGGACCCAATTATTTGTCACGGAGATATGAACCGTATAAAACAGGTGTTTATCAATATTATTGATAACGCTCTCAAATATAACCAGCCTGGCGGCCAGGTTCTTATTGAACAGCATACCGAAGACGGTTGCGTTGTAATCGCCATAAGCGATACAGGTGTGGGAATTCCGGCACAGGATTTAGACAGAGTAAAAGAGAAATTTTATAAAGCTAATAAAACTGTAAGAGGCTCAGGTATAGGCCTTGCAGTTGCTGATGAAATTATAAAGCAACACAACGGACTTTTACTTGTTGACAGTACCGAAGGTATGGGAACTACCGTAACCGTAGTTCTGCCCATATATGAAGAGCCTAAAGACGAAGGAGAAGTAAATGAGCAAGTGTAAATTTACCAGTATCGGCGGACAAGCCCTTATTGAAGGTATAATGATGCGAGGCGCTAAAAAAGAGGCACTTGCCGTAAGAACAAAAGAGGGCGCTATAGACGTAAGTTATCTTGATTTTAAGAGCATTAAAGATAAATTTAAACCTTTAAATCTTCCTGTTATACGCGGAGTGGTAAGTTTTATAGAGTCAATGGTTCACGGCTATAAAGCAATGATGACCTCTGCAGAAAAATCAGGTTATCTTGAAGAGGAAGAAAAAGAAGAGAAAAACGAAGCTAAAAATAAAGTTTTGATGAGCGCGGTAATGTCAATTGCCACCGTTTTGGGCGTTGTTTTAAGCGTAGTGCTCTTTATATATCTTCCGTCCCTTGCCTTTAAGGGCATTAACTTTTTAGCAGGCGGAGGGCTTTTGCCTTTACAGTCTGTTGTTGAGGGAATTATTAAAATATTAATCTTTTTAGGCTATATGGTAGCCATTTCATTTATGAAAGATATTGACAGAGTTTTCCGCTACCACGGAGCAGAGCATAAAACAATTTTCTGCTATGAGGCAGGTTTAGAGCTTACTGTGGAAAACGTAAGAACAATGAAGCGTTTTCACCCTCGTTGCGGTACTTCATTTATGATATTAATGCTTATTGTAAGTATTTTTATAACCTTCATAATTGATAGTATTTTCCCTGTTTTAAAAACAGTTTTATGGCTTAGAACCCTAATTAAAATTTTATTGTTACCCATAATTTGCGGTGTAGGCTACGAGCTTATTAAGCTTTGCGGTAAATATAATAATTTGGTTACAAAAATTATAGCTGCCCCCGGACTTTGGATTCAGAGACTCACCGTAAAAGAGCCTGACGACTCAATGATAGAAGTAGCCATTGCCGCAATGAAAGAGGTTATTCCTGAAAACGATAACGAGGGAACTTCCCAATGTTAGCAAGAGACGGAGTAGCATATTTAGAAAAAAATTTAAAAAGCTTGACCGACGAGGCAAGAAGTGAGGCAGAAATATTTGTCTCTCACACTTTAAATGTTAGCCGAGGCAGTTTAAAAATCACTGCTAAAGAAATAAGCAAAGAAACCTTGGAAGATTTTATTGAAAAGCGAAAAAAAGGAGAGCCTTTGCAGTATATTTTAGGCAAGTGGGATTTTTATAAGTGGGAGTTTTATGTGGGAGAAGGAGTCTTAATTCCCAGGCAAGATACCGAAACCTTGGTTGAGGTGGCAACCGACTTTTTAAAAACAAAAGAAAACCCCGGTGTCATAGACCTATGTTCAGGAAGCGGTTGCGTAGCGATTAGTATTGCTGCAGATTATAAAGATGCCCAAATTATTGCGGCAGAAAAATATGAAAAAGCATTTTACTATCTGGAAAAAAATATAAAGCACAATAAAGTCAATAACGTAAAACCGGTTTTAACCGATATAACTAAAGACGTTTTTGGAGAATATGACCTTATTGTAAGCAATCCGCCCTATATAACAAAAAAAGATATGGAAAACTTGCCAAAAGAGGTTAAATCCGAGCCTGAAACGGCGCTTTTTGGCGGAAATGACGGGCTTTATTTTTATCGAGTTATAGCGGAGAAATGGATTCCGCGCCTGAAAAAAGGTGGAATGTTGGCGGTAGAAATAGGCATTGGACAGGAAGGTCAGGTCATAGAAATTTTTGAAAAATTAGGTCTTAAAAACGTAAGAACAAAAAAAGACCTTTGCGGAGTGCAAAGGGTAGTTTTTGGGACAGCCGATATAATATAATAAGTGTATAGCCAAAATATTCAAACTCGAATCAGATTTTGAAGCAAGTATTTTCCGCTTGTGGCTTTGTTGAAATACTCGTGAATCCGTCAAGGATTCACTGCGTTTTCGTCTCGCACATCAAAAAATCCTTTACTTACAAAATTCTGCGACCTTAAAGGTGCTGAAATTTTGTGAGGATTTTGGTGAAGACAAACACATAAGGCTAACGCCTATGTGTGCGAATGAGCCGAAAGCCGCCTAAAATCAGCCCTTTAAGGCTGGTTCGGGTTTAAATGTTTTGGCTAAACTAAAAATAAAGGTGGTAAAAACTATGGCAGTAGAAAAGAACAATGATAAAAGCAAAGCACTTGAAACCGCACTTGCTCAAATTGAAAAACAGTTCGGACAAGGAGCAGTAATGCGCCTTGGTGAAAATTTAGGCATGAGTGTAGAGCATATCAAAACAGGCTCTATTTCCCTTGACTATGCCCTTGGTATCGGCGGTGTCCCCAGAGGAAGAATAGTAGAAATTTACGGACCTGAATCTTCAGGTAAAACAACACTTGCCCTTCACGTTGTGGCAGAAGCACAAAAAAATGGTGGTACTGCAGCATTTATCGACGTTGAACATGCTCTTGACCCTGTTTATGCAGGAAACCTTGGAGTAGATATTGATTCTCTTTTAGTATCACAACCTGATACAGGTGAACAGGCTTTAGAAATTACTGAGGCTCTTGTACGTTCCGGCGCTATCGACGTTGTAGTAATCGACTCGGTTGCAGCCTTAGTTCCCAAGGCGGAAATCGAGGGCGAAATGGGAGATAACCACGTAGGTCTTCACGCAAGACTTATGTCTCAGTCTTTAAGAAAACTTGCAGGCGCTATTTCTAAATCCAAATGCGTTGCAATTTTTATAAATCAGCTTCGTGATAAAATCGGTGTATTTTACGGAAGCAGCGAAACAACCACAGGTGGTAGAGCATTAAAATTCTATGCCTCTGTAAGAGTTGATGTTCGCAAGGTAGAAACCATTAAATCAGGGGGAGAAATGATTGGTTCACACACCAAAGCAAAGGTTGTAAAGAACAAGGTTGCTCCACCTTTCAGAGAGGCAGAATTCGATATTATGTATGGCAAGGGCATTTCCCACGAGGGAGAGCTTGTTGACCTTGCGGTTAAGTTTGATATTTTAAAACGTTCCGGCGCATGGTTCTATTACGGCGAGACACGTCTAGCCCAAGGTAGAGATAATACTAAACAGCTCCTTATCGACAACAAGGAACTTGCCGCAGAGATTGAAGAAAAAATTGTTGCCGTTCTTAACAATACCGCAGTAGAAGAAGCACCGGCAGAGGCTGCGCCTGTAGCAGAGGCTCCCGCTCCTTCAAGACGCAAAAAGGTGAATATTGATATTGCGGTTGACGATTAATGAAAATTGTTGGTTTATCAAATAGAAGAAAAGGACTTACTGCTATCTTTTTTCAAGATGGCAGTGAGTGTTTAATAGACAGTGAACTGGTCAGTATAAGAGGTTTAAAAGAAGGGTCAGAGGTTGAAGATTTAAATGAACTCATATTTAAATCAGACTGCAAACGCGCTAAATCACGAGCTTTGTGGTATCTGTCTCGTGCCGACCATTCTAAAAAAGCCCTTTTACAAAAACTGGTTAAAGGCGGCTTTTCTAAGGAAGCGGTAGCTTTAGCAGTAGAGCGTATGGAGGAACTAGGCCTTTTAGATGACGAAAAATTGGCAGTACGACTAAAGGAGTATTTTCTTTGTCAGAAAATGTCTAAGAAAGAGGTTTATCATAAACTGCTTTTAAAAGGTATAGAAAGTAGTCTTGCAAAGGAAACCGTTTTCTCAGATGATGGTGACGAAACGGAGAAAATTAAGGAACTAATCTCAGTAAAGTATGCAAAAAAACTTGATACGGAAGATAACGTTAAGAAGGTTTACGGCGCTCTTGTGAGAAAAGGTTTCAGTTTCACAGACATTAGAAAAGCGCTTAGAGATTATAGCGAAGAATTAGAAAACAGCGAGGAAGATTATGGCATATAAGGTAAGCGTGGTATCACTGGGTTGTCCTAAAAACCAGGTGGATGCTGAAATGATGCTAAAAGCCTTGGTAGACGGCGGATTTGAGCTTTCCACCGCAGAAGCTGAGGCAGATGCAATTATTATTAATACCTGTGGTTTTATAGAGGATGCAAAAAAAGAGGCTATTGAAAACATTTTAGATTGTGCCGCTTATAAAAAGGACGGCAAGCTTAAAGCCCTTATAGTAACCGGTTGTCTTGCCGAAAGATATAAGGATGATATAACTGAAGAAATTCCTGAGGTGGACCTTGTAGTTGGAATTGGAAGCAACTCTAAAATTCCACAGCTTACTTTAGATGCAATTGAGAAAAGAGCGAAAAATTCTTACGGTCCAAAGGAAGACCTTGACCTTAATGCCGAGAGAATTTTGGGTGGAATGCCGTTTACCGCATATATTAAGGTCTCAGACGGTTGTGATAACTGTTGTACCTATTGCGCTATTCCTAAAATCAGAGGAAGGCTCAGAAGCCGTACAATAGAGGATGTTGTAAAAGAGGCAAAGACTCTTAGTGCGCAAGGTGTTACCGAGTTTATTGTTGTAGGACAGGACACCACCGCTTACGGTGAAGATTTATATGGCGAGTCTAAACTCCCTGAACTTCTGGAGGAACTGTGCAAGGTAGAGGGAATTCATTGGATTAGAACTCTTTATACATACCCTGACAGAATAACCGACAAGCTTTTAAAGGTAATGAAAGAAAACGAAAAACTCGTAAAATATCTTGATATACCTCTTCAGCACGTAGATGGTGAAGTATTAAAAAGAATGAATCGCAAGGGAGACGAAAACTCTCTTAGGGAGTTAATCGCTAAAATACGAAAAGAACTTCCTGAAATCACTCTTAGAACAACCTTTATAACAGGCTTCCCCGGGGAGACAGATGAGCAGTTCTGCACATTGCATCAGTTTGTAAAGGACGTTAAATTTGACAGACTTGGTTGCTTTACTTACTCTATGGAGGAAGATACTGCTTCTGCTCTTATGGAAAATCAGGTGGACGAACAAACAAAGGCCTTTCGTATGGAAAAAATAATGGAAGACCAGATGACCATAGCAGCAATAAAGAACGAGGAAAAAATAGGCAGCGTAGAAGAGGTTTTAATCGAAGGCTATGACGATTACATTAAATGTTATTTCGGCAGAAGCCGGGCAGATGCCCCTGAAATTGACGGAAAGGTCTTTTTCACCACCACAAAGCCCTTGGTTATCGGAGACTACGTAAATGTTTTAATTAACGACAGTTTGGAATATGATTTGTTAGGAGAGATGATAGATGAACCTGCCAAATAAATTAACAGTCCTTAGAATAATTTTAACACCAATTTTTATGTTGACATTAGTGTGGCAATTTCCTTACCACTATGGTGTATCTCTCTTTATTTTCATATTTGCATCCATAACCGACCTTCTTGACGGCAAAATTGCAAGAAAACAGGGAATAGTAACAGACTTTGGAAAATTCTTAGACCCCCTGGCCGATAAAATGCTTACAACTGCGGCATTTTTAGGGTTTATTGCCTTAGAAATAGGAAAAGGTGCAGTATGGATTGCCTTTATAGTGCTTTTCCGAGAGTTTTTGGTTTCATCTTTGCGCCTGGTCGCCGTAACCTCAGGTGGCAAAGTAATAGCCGCAAATATTTGGGGCAAACTAAAAACCGTATCACAAATGGTAGCTATCATTTTTGCCTTGGCGGCAGAACAGTTTGTGGAATTTGTAAACCTTCCAATTTTAACTGCCGTGTTGGGTTATTTAACTACCGCGCTCCTTTGGATTTCTGCAATTCTTTGCATAATTTCAGGCGCTATTTATGTAATTGATAATATAAAATTTATTAATTCTTCAAAATAAAGGTAGACAAAATATAAAAAATAACTATAATAGTAATAGATATATATAAGATGCGTTTATCAGAAAGAGTAACACTGTTTTTGACCTCAGAGAGAAGACCTCATGGGCTGAAAGGGTCTTTGGAATCAAAATGGTGCGAAGTGCCTCTGACAGCACGTGGCGGAGAACCTTTCAGTACCTGCTGCGCGTATGGCTGCGTTAAAGCTTTTTGAGTAATAAACAGGAGTGGAACCGTGGATTAAACCGCCTCCGATGGCTATTTGCCGTCGGAGATTTTTTATTATAAGGAGATTTATATGTTTTTTAAAAGAATCTTGGAGGATATAAAGGCAGTAAAAGATAGAGACCCTGCCGCCAGAAGCTTTTTTGAAATCTATTTCTTGTACCCCGGCGTAAGAGCAATCAGAATGTATAGAAGAGCCCATTTTTTCTATACGCGTAAAATGTATTTGATAGCAAGATATATTTCTCAAAAAGCAGCCCGTCTTACAGGAATAGAAATTCATCCGGGTGCTACAATCGGCAGACGTCTGGTTATTGACCACGGAACAGGAGTTGTAATAGGAGAAACCGCAGAAATTGGCGACGATGTTCTTATTTATCAGGGTGTAACTTTGGGAGGAACAGGAAAAGACGTGGGAAAACGTCATCCAACCATAGGTAACAACGTTATGATAAGCTCAGGTGCAAAGGTGCTCGGACCCTTTAAGGTGGGAGACAACGCAAGAATTGCCGCAGGTGCTGTAGTTTTAGAAGAAGTACCACCCAATGCTACTGTTGTGGGAGTACCTGCAAGGGTAGTAAAACTTGGAGGAGTAAAGGTAACTCCCCTTGACCAGATTCATATTCCCGACCCTATAATGCAGGAAATCTGCAGACTAGAGGGAGAAATATTTAAACTCAACGAAACTTTAAAAAAACTTCAGAAAGAAGAGGAACAATAGATGAAAATTTTTAATACTTTAACCAGAACAAAGGACGAATTTATTCCACTTGAGAAAGATAAAGTTCGCATCTATGCTTGCGGACCTACTGTTTATAATTTTATTCATATAGGTAACGCAAGACCTCTTTGCGTTTTCGACGTTTTACGTCGCTATTTAGAGTGGAGAGGCTATGACGTTAATTTTGTTCAGAACTTTACAGATATTGACGATAAGCTTATAAAGAAGGCGAACGAAGAGGGTATAACAGTACCTGAGGTTGCGGACAGATATATTAAAGAATTCTGGACCGATGCCGAGGGACTTAACGTCAGAAAAGCAACCGTTCATCCAAAGGCTACCGAAAACATTGATGCAATTCAAAATATTATTTCAACCTTAATTGAAAAGGATTTTGCTTATCAGTCAGGAAATGACGTATATTTCAGAGCAAAGAACTTTAAAGAATATGGCAAACTGTCTCACCAGCCACTTGATGATTTAGAAGCAGGTGCCAGAATTGAAGTAGCCGAAATCAAGGAAGACCCAATGGATTTCTGTCTTTGGAAGGGTGCAAAAGAGGGAGAGCCTTTCTGGGAGTCACCTTGGGGCAAAGGCAGACCGGGTTGGCATATTGAATGTTCTGCAATGGCAGGAAGATTTCTTGGCGACACCATAGATATTCACTGCGGAGGTCAGGACCTTATTTTCCCACACCACGAAAACGAAATTGCACAAAGTGAATGTGCCAACGGTTGTGATTTTGCTCATTATTGGATGCATAACGGCTACATAAACGTAGATAACCGCAAAATGTCAAAGTCGTTAAATAACTTCTTCACTGTAAGAGAGGTTGCAAACGTTTACGGCTACGAGCCAATTCGTTATTTAATGATTTCTTCTCATTACAGAAGCCCAATTAACTATAGTACTGATATTATCGAACAGGGCAAAAATGCTCTTGACAGACTTTATACCTGCCGAGATAATCTTGATTTTGCTCTTAAAAATGCAGTTGATGGCGGAGAAATTCCTGAATTTATTGAAAAATATAAAGAAGAGTTTATTGCCGCAATGGATGACGACTTTAACACCGCAGACGCTATTGGCGTACTCTTCAGTATGGTAAGAGAAATCAATACAATGGTTTCTGCTGGGGCAGGCAAGGTAGCACTTGAAGCGGCAGCGAAAGCCTTTGATGAGCTTACTTGGGTTCTCGGACTTGTTTATAATCGTAAGACTGATGACCTTGATAGCGAGGTAGAAGCATTAATTGAACAAAGAACCAATGCCAGAAAGGCAAAGGATTTTGCAACTGCCGACGCAATTCGTGACAAACTAAAAGAAATGGGTATAGTTTTAGAAGATACCCCACAAGGTGTTAAATGGAGCAGACAGTAGATTTTAAAAAAGAGCCTTTGGGTAAAGGCTATTTTGTCTGTGTTTCAAAAAACCATACCTTTGGCACCGATGCAGTACTTCTTGCAGATTTTGCAGGGGTAAAAACCGTTAAAAATTCCTGTGATTTGGGAACCGGATGCGGAATAATTCCTCTTCTTCTTTTGCGGGACGAAAAGACAAAAGATGCCTTTGGCGTAGAAATCAGTGAGGAAGCGTCATACCTTGCAGAAACTGGCGCAACCGAGTTCGCCAAAGGTAAATTAAAGATAATAAATAGCGACTTAAACGACCTAAAGGACAAAATTCCCTTTGGGGAGTTTGAGCTTGTTACCTGTAATCCACCCTATAAAGCATCAGGGGCAGGGCTTCTCAGCGCTACCGATGCGGACAAAACTGCAAGGCACGAAACAATGTGTTCCCTTGAAGACGTTATAAGGGTGTCATCGAAACTTTTGAGAACGTCAGGTAGTCTTTGTATATGTCAAAGACCGGAAAGACTTTCTGATATGATGAATCTGATGCGCCAGTATAAAATCGAGCCAAAAAGACTGAGAATAGTCTGCAAAAAACAGGGAACAGAGCCTTGGCTTGTACTGCTGGAGGGCAAAAGAGATGCAAAAAGCGGTATGAGAATAATGCCGCCTCTCTTTGTTTATGATGAAAACGGAGAATATACAAAAGAAATGCTTGGCATTTACGGTTGTTATAAGGAGGGTTTTTAATGTCCGGAAAACTTTACGTTGTGGGAACACCAATAGGAAATCTGTCCGATTTTTCTCCAAGAGCCATTGAAACCTTGAAAAACGTGGATTTTATTGCCGCAGAAGACACAAGAGTGACTGCAAAGCTTCTTAACCATTTTGATATAAAAAAGCCTATGCTTAGTTATTACGAGCATAATAAAAAGGAAAAGGGAGGAGATATTATCGCCTCTCTTTTAAGAGGACAAACTTGTGCCTTGGTTTCTGATGCAGGTATGCCTGCCATTTCAGACCCTGGTGAAGATTTAGTGAGAATGTGCTATGAAAATGGTATAGAGGTAGAATCTGTACCAGGCCCCAGCGCCCTTATAACTGCCCTTGCGGTTTCGGGAATGAAAAGCGGCAGATTTTGTTTCGAAGGTTTTTTGTCGGTAAACAAACAAAGCCGCAGAATTCATTTAAGTGAGATAAAGAATGAAAAGCGCACGATGATTTTTTACGAAGCGCCACATAAACTTTCGGCAACCTTAAAAGATATGTACGAAACCTTGGGTGACAGGAAAATAGCCTTAGTCAGAGAACTTACAAAAATTCACGAAGAGGTTATACATACTACTCTTGGTAAAGCGAAAGAAATGTATAACGAAACAAAACCCAGAGGAGAGTTCGTTTTAATCATAGAAGGAAACGAGAAAGATTCTGAGAAAACAGAATATACCCTGGAACAAGCGGTTAAAATAGCAAAGGAATATATGGCAGACGGAAATTCTGCTTCTACCTCTGCCCGACTTGCCGCTGAAGATACAGGGCTCAAAAAGGGAGATATCTATAAACTTATAAATTAGGTATCGTTAACAGAAAATTTAAAAGAAAATAAAGCTTTTGATACAAAGGATTAATATGATAAAAAATAAAGGCAGGTGGATGAGCGTGGAGTGTGTAAACACAAAGGAGACTTTAATGGGCGTAACAAAAAGCAAAGCTTTTAGCACGTTTTTAGTGGCTCTTTTAATGGCAACTTGTTGTTTTGTGCCATACATTTTTGCAGGAAGAGGCTATTTCCTTTTTTATGGAGATTTTAATGTTCAACAGATTCCTTTCTATCAACTTTGCCACAACGCCATACGAAACGGAGAGTGGGGTTGGAGTTTTTCAACCGACCTTGGTGCAAACTTTATCGGCTCATATACCTTCTATCTTTTAGGTAGTCCTTTCTTCTGGCTTACCATTCCTTTCCCTAATTCCTTTCTCCCATATCTTATGGGACCATTGCTCATTCTAAAATTTGGATTTGCCGCATTAACGGCATATCTTTACATAAGAAGATTTACCAAAAAGGCTTTGACTGCACAGCTTTGCGGCATTCTTTATGCCTTTTCAGGTTTTTCGGTTTATAATATTTTCTTTAACCATTTTCACGAGCCTATTATTTTCTTTCCGCTACTGCTTTTAGCCTTTGAGAAACTGGTTACCGAAAATAAAAGAGGCCTTTTTGCAATTGCAGTCTGCCTGTGTGCAATAATTAATTACTTTTTCTTTTTTGGAATGCTTGTTTTCGGAATAATCTATATGTTATTCCGTTTTATGTCTAAATCGGTTAGATTTTCCGTTAAAAAGCTATTGGTTATTATCTTAGAGGTCCTTATAGGTATAGCTCTTGCGGCATTTATTCTGGTGCCAACCTATCTCGCTATTTCATCACTGGACCGACTAAACAACATAACGTTAGGTTGGAATTCCCTTCTTTACGGAAAAGAAAGTATTTACGCAAATATTATAGAAGTATTTTTCTTCCCCCCTGATTTACCTGCACGTCCCGTAATGTTCCCTAATGCCGACGTAAAATGGTCGTCTCTTGGCGGTTGGCTTCCTGTCTTTAGTATGGTGGGTGTTTTTGCCTTTTGCCAGGCGCGAAAGACAAGTTTTATAAAAAGAACAATCGTTACTTGCGGAGTTATGGCATTGGTGCCCATTCTTAACTCGGCTTTCTACGCCTTTAACGACGCTTATTATGCTCGTTGGTTTTATATGCCCATTCTTCTCATGTGCCTTGCCACCGCAATAACGTTAGAAGATACGGAAATTGACTTTAAGAAGGCGTATCTTCAGGTCTTTGGTATAACTCTGGGTATAACCCTTTTAATAGGGTTGTTCCCTCAAAACAATAACGAAGATAGAAAATTGACCTTTGGACTTTTCTCAGACAATACCGACCCCACCTTTATTTTAAGATTCTGGGTAACAACACTTATTGCCCTTAGCGGACTGGTGGTGTTAGGCTTCCTTTTAAAACTCAGAAAAGGAGATATAGAAAAATTCCTTAAGCTTTCTATAGTTACGGTAGCGGTATTTTCCATAGGTTATACAAGTTTCTTTATTGGGGGAGGAAAAACTCACTCGTTTTCCAATAAAGCTATGATAGATAATCTTATTGAAAGCAATTTAACCCTGGAGGGAGATAGAGATACCTACCGTATTGATGCTTATAAATGTGTAGATAATACCCCAATGTTTTTAGGCTATTCCTCTATAAATTGTTTCCATTCCATAGTGCCTTCCACCATCATAGATTTTTATAATTTCATTGAGGGCGAAAGAGTAGTTGCAAGTAGACCTGAGACCGACCTTTACGCCATCAGACCCCTGCTTTCAGTTAAATATCTTTTAAGCAGAGAAAACGGAGATAAGTTTGAAAACGAGGACGGCTCTACCTTGATGAATGGTTATAAATACCTTGAAACAAAGGAAGGCCACAGAATTTACGAGAACGAAAACTTTATCGGTTACGGCTTTTCTTATGATAATTATATGAGTTATGAGTTGTGCGAAAGCTATAGTGGAAATGATCGAGCAAAAATGATGCTAAAAGCTATTTTGCTTGACCAGGAACAGATAGAAAAGTACGGTCATCTGTTAAATAAT
>JAZNBQ010000127.1:0-2477 GCA_045587065.1 Acutalibacteraceae bacterium
GGATTATTAACTTCCTCTACTGAACCATCAATTTGGAGGTGGTTATAGTCAACAAAAACAGTAAGATTTGAAAGCTTTTTGTGTGAAGCAAACATTGCTGCCTCCCAAACCTGACCTTCTTCACACTCGCCGTCGCCTAAGATAGCGTAAACACGGTAGTTATCGCCAAAGTGCTTTGCAGAAAGTGCCATGCCTACTGCACAAGAAATGCCTTGGCCAAGAGAACCTGAAGACATATCAACACCCGGAATGTTCTTCATATCAGGATGACCCTGAAGCATTGAATCTGAATGACGAAGATTTGCAAGTTCAGACACCTCAAAATAACCCCTGTTTGCGAGAACAGAATAAAGGGCAGGAGCGGCATGTCCTTTTGAAAGAACAAGACGGTCACGGTCTGCAGCCTTAGGTGCTTTAGGGTCTATGTTCATTTTTTCAAAATAAAGATAAGTCAAAACGTCTGCTATAGAAAGGGAACCGCCCGGATGCCCTGACTTTGCACCGTGGACACCTTCGATTATGCCCATTCTAACGTTACAAGCTATTTTTTGTAGCTCGTTTTTTCTTGTGTCTACCATTAAAATTTACCTCCAAAATTGTTTTTTAAATATTCAATAAAGTCAGCTACTGCACCTTCTTGGCAACTTGTGCTGACAAAATGCACGGTTTCTTTAAGGTCATCGGGAGCATCTGCAGTAGCACAACTAACGTCGGCCTGAGACAACATAGATGCATCGTTATAATAGTCACCTATGGCAAAAAGTCCGCTCGGTTTTACCTTGTAAATTTCTCCAAGTCTATTAAGAGCGGTTCCTTTGGATGCGCCTATTGGCAAAAACTCCAGATACATACGCTTTTTGCCCTCAATTTCGGCACAGGTTTCAAGAATCTCTCTTGTATCAAGTCCAAACTCCAGCGCCTTTTCTTTAAGCCGGTCTCTTAAATCCTCACAAAGAGATGCCATGAGCACCTTGTTCCATACTAAATCTTTAACATCATCATAAGAAACATAATGCGGTTTTAGTTCTTCATATTCTTCGTGAAGGTCGCTTTCTGCGTTACGATTAAGCACGTAGGTTTTGCCACCTAAGTGAACCTCTATTCCCATATCTTTATCAGTTTCTGTTATGTACTTTGTAAATTCTTTTACCCTTTGGGAAACGCTGGTATCATATACAACCTTTTCTTCTTTAAAATCGTAAATCATACCGCCGTTTAACACAATACTATAGGAAACTAAATCTTTATCAAAAATCTTAAAAAGCTGTCCTAATGCCTCAGCGCTTCGGCCTGTGGAAATTGAAAACTTTCCACCTTCACTTATAAAAAATTTAATTTTTTCTCTGTTTATTTCCGGCAAATAACCGCTTGCCATAAGTGTGCCATCAACATCAGAGGCTAAAAGGCAACCATCAAATATTCCCATTTTCTAAACCTTTCTTAAAATCAAGGAAATACTCAGGAAGTTCACTGCAAAACTCCATATATTCCTTAGTTTCGGGATGTATAAAACCTAATTTTCTAGCGTGTAAACATTGACCTTTAAGCTCTTTGATGCATTTTCTTGGCCCGTAAACCACATCCCCTGCTACGCTATGTCCTATGTATGACATATGTACTCTTATCTGATGAGTTCTGCCTGTTTCAAGTCTGCATCTTATATGAGTAAAGCCGTTTAAACGCTCTATTACCTCAAAATGAGTTACCGCTTCTTTAGAGTTTTTATCGGTAACTGCCATTTGTTTTCTGTTTACCGGATGTCTTCCTATAGGGGCATCTATTCTTCCCCTATCTGCTTTTACATTACCGTAAACTATTGCCTCATATTCACGGTAAAAGCTATGTTCTTTAATCTGCGCGGCTAAAAAATTATGAGCCAAATCGTTTTTGGCCACCATTAAAAGTCCGCTGGTGTCCTTAGCAATACGATGAACAATTCCAGGTCGCAAAATACCGTTAATACCTGAAAGCGAATCACCGCAATGGTTTAAAAGGGCGTTAACAAGGGTGCCTGCATATACGCCTGAGGCCGGATGAACTACCATACCTTTGGGTTTGTTTACAACCAACAGATGTTCGTCCTCGTAAACCACATTTAAAGGTATGTTTTCTGCCTTTATTTCAAGAGGTTTGGCGTCAGGTATTACTACCTCTACCTTATCCCCTTGCTTTAGTCGATAGTTTTTGGCCACGGTATTTCCGTTAACTGTAACGTTATTCTCTTCAATTAGCGTTACTGCTCGGCTACGGGAAACCTCTGCCGCCAATGAAACAAAGGCGTCTATTCTTTCTCCCTGGTCAAAAACCGCATACTGAGTTCTAGTCATTTGTTTCTTCGCTTTTTTCCTCTAAGCTTTCAAGAGAAACTTTATTTGCTTTGTTTTCCTTAACTGTTTCTAAAACAAAGTAAAGTATCAAAAGACCTGTACCTATTACTACTGCGCAGTCTGCTACGTTAAACACCGGAAAGTCCGGCA
>JAZNBQ010000128.1:0-16193 GCA_045587065.1 Acutalibacteraceae bacterium
CGGCGGAGGTTATATTTTAGGTGTTATTCCTAAATTTTTCGATGACGAAAAAGTTGAGGCTATATGTGATTTCTGTGACGAACTTATACAGCCAGACACAATGCGTCAGCGTAAGCAGTTGATGGAAGATAATGCAGATGCATTTATTATAGTTCCGGGTGGCATTGGAACATATGAGGAGTTCTTTGAAATCCTAACGCTGAAACAATTATGCCGACACAATAAACCAATTGCACTCTATAATATAATGGGATATTACGATGATATAAATTATGCAATGGAACAGGCTATGAAGAAAAACTTCATTCGTGATAATTGCAAAGAGCTTTATTATGTAACGGATAAACTTGATGATTTGCTTCGTTATGTTGAAACTCCGGTTAATAAAATAAGAACGGTCAAGGAATTAAAAGATGGTTAATGTTCGACTATTTGCTTTCTTAGAAAAAATGATAGAAGTATTAATTCATTTTGCTTTTTGATTGTATAGTAATTTTTACGCACCTTTCTTATTAAATAGTATCAACCTCTCTGTTAAATTCGGCAGAGAGGTTGATTTTTAACCAACTTGTCTGCGAATCGAATATGTTCCCCCTTATTTACTTTATGTGTAGAAAAAGACCATACCTTCGAGGGTAGCGGTGTTTGGGTGTGACGAAGTTTTTTAGGGTTTAAGTTATTTTTGTTTTGGCAAGGCAAAAAAGCGGAGAAATGCTTTACTGCATTTCGAGCATTTTTAACACCGCCAAAGCGAAAATAGCAACCGAAAACAAGTCTAAATCCCGAACACCGTAACCCTATGGGTATGGTCTTATTTTAACATCATCAGGTGCCATGGCGGCGCCCATATTATTGGTATCGGAAACTCCCAAATCAATAATTTTACCAACTGTAAAAGATTTTATGGCAGGACCTTCTCCGTTATAGCCTAAAACTGCTGCCCCTGAGCCTGTTACGGTCCACTGCGATGTTGGCGCGCGGACGCCTCCATATTCCAAAGGAAATCTATACTGTCTTTCTGCCGAACAAAAGTGAGATGAGGTTACCGATATGGCGTTTTTGGCTCCCCCTGCGGCAACAAAAACACTTGCGTTTATAAGTGACAAAGCCATTGTGGAACAGGCTCCGTAAAGTCCAATAAAGGGCATTTCTAAATCTCTTATATCAAAGGAACTTGCTATGCACTGATTAAGCAAATCCCCTGCGAAAATAACGTCTATATCTTTAGTTGAGAGTTGGGCTTTTTCAGTTGCAATCTCAACTGCCATTTTTTGCAGTTTGCTTTCGGCCTTTTCCCAGGTTTTTGTCCCCATCATACTGTCCTTGGATTTATAGTCAAACGCCTCCCCAAGAGGTCCCTCGGCTTCTTTTGGACCTACTACTGCGGCGTTGGAAATAATAATGGGAGGTCTTTCCAAAATTACTGTTCTTTTTCCCTGTTTTTTCATTTTATCACCTAAAAATGTTTTTAATTATTATTCCCCTTTTATTTAGATATTACTATACAAAATATTTGTTTTTCTTATTGAAAGATTTACCATATTATGATATATTTTAACTATATACTCGAAACGGAGGAGTTACAATGGAAAAAGCTTTTAAAACAGCCAAATGGATTTGGTACACAGATGTTGTTGAAGAAAACACTTATGGCGATTTTTTTGAAGAAATTGATTATGATGGTGGAGAGGTTTTATGTAATCTTTCTTGTGATAGTGATTACACCCTTTTTATTAATGATGAGTATGTTGCATCTAACCAATATGGAGATTTTGTCGAGTACAAAATTTACGATACTATCGACGTTACAAAGTTCTTAAAAAAGGGTAAAAATCAGGTTCGTATTCTTGTTTGGTATTGGGGAATTGAAATCACAAGATATTATCCCGAAAAACCCGGCCTTTTATATGAGTTTATTTGCGATAATTCTATCATTGCTCAAAGTGATGAAAAAACTCTTTGCCGAGAAAACCCCAATTACAAAAGCCGTTATGAAAAAATAGTTAACAGCTTCTTAGGTTTTAGTTATTTGTATGACGCTTCTGTAGACAGCAATACTCCTTGTCACAATGCCGTACTTTCAGAAAAAGCAGTTAATCTTTTTCCTCGTCCTATAAAAAAACACGTTATCCTCGAAAAAGTTCCTTTTAAAATAGTAAAAAATGAAGCAAAGCACTATCTTATCGATTTTGAAGATGAGGTTGCGGGTTTCTTCACATTTAAGTTTAAATCTCCCTGCAAACAAAATATAATGGTTCTTTGGGGTGAAAAATTATCTAATGGCGCTGTCATTAGACAAACTCATAATGCTTCTCGCGATTACAGTGTTGAATATATTGCTACCGAGGGTGTTAACGAGTACACCAATCACATGCTTCGTTTCTCTGCTCGTTATATTGAGATTTTCTGCGAAGAACCTATTGAGCTTGAATTCTGCTCTATTTTACCTCAGGTTTACGAGATTAAAAAAATTGATAAAAAGTTTGAAAATCCTCTAGACCAAAAGATTTGGAACAGCTGTGTCCACACCTTAGAGCTATGCATGATGGAGCATTATGTTGACAATCCTTTCAGAGAACAAAATCTTTATACATATGACTCCAGTGTTCAGATGCGTTGTGGCTTTAACGTTTTTGAAGGCGGAAACAAAGACTACGTTCGCGCCAATCTATTACTCTTCTCAAAAGATAAAAATAATTCCAATCTTCTCTCTTTAACAACTCCTTCGGGAGCAAGATTAAATAGACTTTCTATTCCCTCTTATTCACTTCATTACATAAACACTGTTAAAGATTACATTAAAATTACCGGTGATAGCTCTTTAGGTGTTGAGGTTCATGATAAGCTCGTAAATATTCTTTCTGACTTTGTAGCCAATAGCAAAGATAATCTGGTTTATGATTTCCCACAATATTGGAATTACTACGATTGGGCAGATTATATGGATGAACAAAGCTTCCCACAGCTTAAAGGCAAGCCTCACGTTGTGCTAAACTGTTTATTTGTTAAAGCATTAGAAAGCCTTAAGGAAATTTGCAATATAATTTCCAAAGAGTTTGTTTTCGAGGATGTTTTAGCAGCTTCTCGCGTTGCTGTAAAGAAAGCATTTTATAACCAAGAAAAAGGGCTATTTACCGTTACTCCCGGCGGAGACGAATATACAGAACTTGGAAACGCTCTTCCATATCTCATTGGTCTTACTAATGATGAAGAAGCCGATAAAATAATAGCTGCTCTGCTTTCAGGTGAGCTTTGTGAAACTTCATTAAGCTTCAAGTGTTTCAAATATGATGCACTTATTAAATATGATGCTGCTAATAAAAAATCAGTTATTGATGAAATTCGCAACACATATAAAATTATGATAGATAAAGGTTACAAAACCGTTTGGGAAACTGCAGATGAAGACTATGGTAGCGTATGCCATGGTTGGAGCGCAGTACCTGTGCTTTATTTAGAATAATTTTTATAAGTTAGGAGATACTCAAATGCTAGTTGATATGCATACTCATACCAAAGGAGTTAGCAGTTGCAGCCGAATTACCTTTGAGGAAGTAATTGATTTAAGCTTAGAAAAAGGAATCGACGGAGTCATCATAACTAACCATTATCAAAAATCTTACATTGCAAAACATGACAGTATAGACAGTTACATTGATAGATTTATAGAGGAATTTTATCAGGCTAAGGAATATGGCCAAAAGGTTGGCTGCAAGGTCTTTTTCGGTATTGAAGTTACTATGGAACTTTATCCCTTTGTTCATATGCTCATTTACGGTGTCGACCCTGAGTTCTTGAGAAAAAATCCTTATCTTTTTGACTGCACACAGGAAGAACTTTACAGGATTGTTAAAGCTCATAACGGTCTTTTAGTTCAGGGCCATCCATACAGATGCGGAACCACTATTTTAGACACTGATTTCCTTGATGGTGTTGAGGTAAACTGCCACCCTGTAGGCAACAGAACCGACAAAGAAAGCCTTATAGAAATTGCAAAAGAAAAAGGTCTATTTGTAACCTGTGGCGGCGACTATCATGCAGACGTTCCAAACCGTCCTAAGTGCGGAATGTATATGCCTGACAATCTTTCAGACCATAATGATTTGAGAGAGTTCTTGCTTTCTCCTGAGGCAAATAAGCTTTGCGTAAAGGAACAACAGTGCGAGGACGCAGTCGATGTTTTTACAAAATAGTTTGTGTTTTGAGGTGAATTTATGTTAATTGATATGCACACCCACTCCTCTGCATTAAGCCACTGTTGTTGGATTGATTATAAACAGGTAATTGACTTAACCTTGGAAAAAGGATTAGACGGAATTGTACTGACCAACCATTATGAGAAATCTTATATTGCGAAGTTTGGAGATGTCGACAGTTACATCGAAAAATACATAAATGAATTTTACACTGCTGAAAAATATGGAAAAGAAGTTGGCTGCAAGGTGCTCTTCGGCATTGAGGTAACTATGGAATTATATCCAAGAGTTCACATGTTGATTTACGGCGTTGGCCCTGATTTTCTAAAGGAAAACCCTTATGTTTTCGACTGCAATCAAGAAGAGCTATATACTATAGTTAAGGCTAACAAAGGAGTATTGGTTCAAGGTCATCCTTTTAGGGGCGGAACTACCATTTTAGATACCAATTTCCTTGACGGAATTGAAATAAACTGTCACCCATATAATAATCTTTCCTATTCTAAGGAACTGCTCAAAATTGGCAAAGAAAAAGGATTACTTGTAACGTGTGGCGGCGACTACCACGCGGTAGGTCCTGTAACTCGTCCTAAATGCGGAATGTATTTACCTGACGAGGTTTCGGACCATAATGATTTAAGGGAGTATCTACTGTCCCCCGGTCCTAAAAAGCTATGTATACACGAACAAGATACCAACGAATGGTCTATTGTTAATACTTTCTAAACAAAAAACGGCACCTATAAGGGGCCGTCTTTTTAATTAATGTCCAGATGCAAAGTTCTGATTTCTTCTATTATTTTTTCAGCATATGAGATGTTCTTCTCTCGCCGCAGCGTTTTAACTCAAGAATATATGGGACTTGATGAAAATGGCAATGACAATGTTGTCTTCCCTCTTGACTAACCATTTAACGAAGGAATTTATAACAGATAATAAAAAGGCTTGACCGTTTGGTCAAGCCTTTTTATTTAAAATAATCCAATTAACCAATAAATTAGCCCATAAATCACACTTGCTATTGTTCCGTAAGCTATTACAGGACCTGCAATTTTGAAGATATTTGCACCGAGGCCTAAAACAAAGCCCTCTGCTGCTGTCAATATAGGACACACCATTTGAAAAAGTATTTACATTAAATCAGCGGTGTGGTATAATAGAACCGAGGTGAAAATTTATGAAAAATCTTTTACTTATAGGCGACTCTATTCGTATGGGGTACGATAAGGCTGTACAAAAAACGTTAGAAGGAAAGGCAAAAGTTTACTTTCCTACTGAAAACTGTCGATTCGCATCCTACGTTTTGCGCTATCTTCATGAGTATAAACCACTTATGAATGGCGAAAAAGTTGATGTGATTCACTGGAATGCGGGACTTTGGGATTGCTTGCGTTTATTTGAAGAAGAGCCTCATACGCCGATTGAAGTGTATGCCTATTATATTGACCGTATTTGTTTGCGTATTAAAAAAATTTTTCCCGATGCTAAGGTTATTTTTGCAACCTCTACCGCTGTGCTGTCGGAGAAAATGAGTAAAGATTTCAAGCGTTATAACGAAGAAATAGAAGCTTATAATCAAGCCGCAGTTGAGGTGGTTAAGAAGCATGGTTTTGCAATCAACGATTTATATGCAATTTCAACCTCACTGACAGAGGACGCACACTCTGATCCCGTACACTATTACACAGCGGCAGGCACAAAAGCTTTTACAAATCAGGTCTTGTCTTGTGTCGTTCCTGCTCTTGAAATTAAAGAAGAAATAACTTACAAGAAAGCTTTATATACTGATGCACCTATTGGCATTTAAATTGAATAGGAAAAGGCTTGACTAATTCAGTCAAGCCTTTTTCGTTAGAGTAATGTGGTTATCCAATAAACAATTCCATACACTACACTTGCCACCGTACCGTACACGATAACAGGTCCTGCAATGGTGAACATCTTGGCGCCGACACCCATTATATAGCCCTCTGATTTAAATTCTATAGCAGGCGAAACCACTGCATTTGCAAAGCCTGTAATAGGGACTAAGGTTCCTGCACCTGCGCGTTTTGCAATTTTATCGAACCATCCTATTCCGGTAAGAAGCGCCGCTATAAAAATTAAAACTACAGGCACCAGCATTGTAAAGTGGTCTTCTGATAAATTAATTGAAATGAAAAATTCTTTTAAAAGCTGTCCTATAACACAAATAATTCCTCCTATTACAAAGGCAAAAACAAAGTCTTTAAATTTAGGAGAAGGTTTTGACACTTTTTTTACAAGCTTATCGTATTGGTTTTTATCAATTTTCATAAGTTCCTCCAACAGTGAATCTTATTACTGTTTTTTCCAAGTAAGGCGTTATTATGCTTTTAATGTTTTAAAAACCTTGACTTTAACAAAAATTTTATTTATAATAATCGAGTTGATATAATTTTCGAGGCGTGGCTCAGTTTGGTAGAGCGCTGCGTTCGGGACGCAGAGGCCGCAAGTTCGAATCTTGTCGCCTCGACCAATTTAAAAGGAATCGACCGTAAGGTTGGTTCCTTTTAAATTTTTGCAGTTTGGATTCCAACCTGGAAAGGTCTGTAGCGTTAAAAAAACAGTCCTGTGGACTGTTTTTTAACTCCAAATTCAACTTTTTGGTTGGATTTGGAGTTTTTATCTCTTATTAAAAATAAAAGGATGCTTGAACCACCCTTTTATTTATTTTAGACAAGCTACTATTTCGTCCATATCACATTTTATTGCCTGGGGAGTTATATGTGGACCGGGAGCATACTCTAAAATCCATTCGGAATCAGGAGTTTTGTTTTCCATATGTTTAAGAAGTTTAACCATTTTTTCTCTACTATATTTAAGACCAGGCGTAAATAGCGGCAAGTGTTGATCGCGTGTGCCGTCATTGTTATGTATATGATAGCCTCTTATACGAGTTCCCAATGCATCAATTACCGCAAAAATATCCCAATCGTTAACCATTGCGTGTCCAATATCTATTAAAGCTCCAACGCTTGTAGGTAATTTGTCAAAAAGTTTAATAAAGGTTTCTTGGTCGTAAAGAACGTTATCGTGGGCAGGTTCTCCAACATTTTCTATCAGCAAGTTGACATCTGCTTCTTCCGCCATTGTAGCAAGTTTATACATAGACTTTTCAGAGTAAAAAAGCATTTTCTCTCGGTCACTCTCCTCAAAAGCATATTGGTTAGTATGCGTCACCAAAGAACGAGCGTTAAAGGCATGATAAATACCAAATGCCTGGCGATAGGTTTCAAAAAAATAATCGTTTTCCGGTGTGCCCTCTTTTGATGCTGCCTCCACCTCGTAATATGGACCATGTAAAGTTACGTATGTATCTTTAAAAGGAACAATTTCTTTCATAAGCCCCCAAATATGGTCGGGACGACGAGAATTTTTACTGAAAACAGTTAGTTCGACCCCTGCTTTATACTCCTTTGTTGCATCAACTATATCGTGTAATAATTCGTAACCATCAAAATTTGCCCCATAGCAAGCAAAGGTCATTCTTTTCATACATTTTCTCCTTAATTCATGCTTTTTAGAATTATTTTAACATGAATTCATTGGTATTTCAAGAATATATAGTGATAAAGGTATTTGTTTTATAATTTACATTGTATTGTTTTTTACTATGTGATATTATTAATTAACCGACACAAAAGAGGTGATATTTTGCTTACAAAAAAAGCAATGACAGAAAAGCTTAAATAGCTTGGTATAAAACAGGAATTTACAATAAATATATGTAACTGATACGGCAGAACTTTTCTACCGTATTTTATTGACAAAATTTATACTTCGTGATATGATGTATTATGTAAAAGGAGGTATGGTATGGACATTCAATTAAAACGCGGAATTTTAGACGTTTGTGTATTAGCCGCTATTAAAGATGAAGACTCTTATGGTTACAAAATTATTAAAGATTTAAAGTCCTTTATTGAACTTTCAGAATCCACTTTATATACCATTTTAAAAAGACTTGAGACATCAAATATGCTGACTGTTCGCACCTGTGAGCATGATGGACGACTTAGAAAATATTATCATATTACTGATGTTGGACTTGGTCGTATTGAAGAATTTAAAGACGAATGGCAAGAGATTGTATCTATATACAAATTCATAACAAAGGAGGACGAAACACGTGAATAAAAAGAAGTTTTTAGAAGAGTTACAAAAAGGTTTAAATGGTCTTCCCATTAAAGATATAGAAGAAAGACTTAATTTTTATAACGAAATAATTGAGGACAAAGTGGAAGAAGGTCTTTCAGAAGAAGAGGCTGTTTTGACTCTGGGAAACATAGATGAAATCATAGCGCAAATTGTAGCAGAAACTCCGCTTGCGAAAATTGCTAAGGAAAGAATAAAGCCTAAAAGAAGGCTTAGTGCTTTAGAAATTATTCTTTTAGTCCTTGGCTCTCCTATTTGGCTTTCGCTGCTAATTGCTTTGATTGCGGTTATTCTTTCGGTTTATATTGCCCTTTGGTCAATTATTATCTCTCTTTGGGCTATTTTTGTTTCTTTAATTGCTTCTGCTTTAGGTGGCATTATCTCAGGAATTATTTTTGCATTTATTAATAAAACTCTAACGGGGGTTGCTCTTATTTGTGCGGGAATTGTTTTAATGGGACTTTCAATATTTATGTTCTTTGGCGCAAAAGTAGCAACTAAAGGTATTATATTCGCAACTAAGAAATTTGCACTTTGGATTAAGAACTGCATTATCAAAAAGGAGGCGGCATAATGACAAAGAGTACAAAGATTTGGCTTTTAACGGCAACCACTCTTATAATTGTTGGATGTGTTGTGTTCGGTATTGTTATGTCCTGTCTACAATGGGATTTTATTAGGCTTTCCACCAACAAATATGAAACAAACAAACATGAAATTAACGATAACTTTAAGAACATATCTATAGCATCAGATACTGCAGACATTGAGTTTTTACCTTCTGAAAATTCTAAAAGTTCTGTAGTTTGTTATGAGGAAGAAAAGGCCAGGCATAAGGTTACTGTAAAAGATGACACCCTTTTTATTCAACTTGAAGAAACAAAAAAGTGGTATGAATATATAGGCATTAATTTTAGTACACCAAAAATAACTGTTTTTATTCCTAAAAATGAATTTGGCGCACTTTCTATCGAATCTTCTACAAGCGATATACAAATAAAAAACATGTCTGTAGACTCTATTAACATTAAGGTTTCTACAGGAGACGTTTTAATTTCAAATACCAACTGTAAGAATGATGTTAACGTCAAGGTTTCTACAGGAAAAGTCTTACTCCTAAATGCGCTTTGCAAAAACGTAATTACTGAAGGTAATACAGGTGATGTTGATTTAAAGAAGGTTATTGCCGAGGAAAAGTTCTCTATTATACGAAGTACAGGCGATATAGAAATTTTTGATTCTGACGCTAATGAAATTTATATAAAAACCGATACCGGAGACGTTGAAGGCGCTCTCCTTTCTGAAAAAATATTTATAACTCACACAGACACGGGAGACGTTGAGGTTCCTAAAACTCTAAGTGGCGGTAAATGCGAAATCATTACCGAAACCGGAGATATTGAAATTGACATAAAGAGCATCTTAACCAATACCCTTCCAATGTAATAAAATTATTGCATTTTAAAAGTTTTTGTAGTAAACTGATTTTGCTTAAAAAGGAAACAGGTGTAATTCCTGTACGAGCCCGTCGCCGTGATGCACGTATATTTGTTTTTTCTTGTTCGATACCGCAAATCGAAGACAAGCCATTGAGTTTTATTCTTGAGAAGGCGAAAAAACCAGTGCTTAAGTCGAAATATTTTTTAAGCAAAAATCTCTGTTACAGGTTGCGGGTACCAACCTTAGAGATAATAGAATTAAAGGAGAATAAAATTATGAAAAAGACAAGATTTTTAAAAACCTTGTCATTCTTCCTTTGTATCGTGCTAATTGCGGCTATGGCACTCTTTACAATTGGTTGTAATGACAAAAAAACAGATGGAGATAGCGAGATAACAAGCTCTTTATCTCAGGGTGAAAATGGTGTTACCGTTTTAGGTAACGGTGCAACAAAATTTCCCTTTACGGTAATTGATGCAAACGGAAATGAGACCAAGTTTGAAATCAATACCGACAAAAAAACTGTTGGAGAAGCTCTATTAGAGTTAGAACTTATAGATGGAGATGCCGGCGAGTTTGGTTTATACGTCAAAACTGTTAACGGCATAACACTTGACTATAATAAAGACGGAAAATATTGGGCTTTCTACGTTAACGGTGCGTATGCAAATAGCGGTGTAGATACTACTAGCATTTCAAATAACGAAACATATACTTTTAAGGCAGAAAAAGCTTGAAATTAAACATAAAAGAAATTGCTGTGTTTGGAATGCTTAGTGCGCTTATGTACGCATCAAAACTCCTTATGGAAGCACTTCCTAACATTCATTTATTAGGCGTTTTTGTAATTGCTACAACCGTTGTTTACAGAAAAAAAGCCTTATACCCTATTTACACCTACGTTTTCTTAAACGGATTATTTGCAGGCTTTAACGCCTGGTGGGTTCCATACTTATATTTATGGACTATACTTTGGGGAGCTACCATGCTTTTACCCAAAAAACTTCCTAAAAAAATAGCGCCAATAGTATATATGCTGCTTTGCGGTTTACACGGCCTATTTTTTGGCCTGCTTTACGCCCCTGCTCAAGCAATGTTTTTTGGTCTTGATTTTAAACAGACTGTGGCCTGGGTGGTAGCAGGTATTCCTTGGGATTTAATTCATGCTGTCGGCAATTGTTGTTGTGGCCTTTTAATATGCCCTATGATTATGATTCTAAAAAAGGTTGACAGTATTAAATAAAACAAAAAGCATTTACACTAAAAGTGTAAATGCTTTTTTTAATGATGATGGTGGTGATGATAGTGGTGGGATTTATGCGAAATAGAGGAACACTCCTCTTCGGCACACTCCTCATCCGGTCGTTCACATTCAACAGTTGAATGAATTATTGAATGTTCTTTAAGTTCTTCCCTTATTTCCCTTTTTATTTCAGAAAAATCTTTATCGGTTACAACGTGCAGTGTTGCGGAATTTTGATAACCATCCATACTCCAAATATGAAGATGATGAACGTTTATTACGCCATCAATATCTGTTAAATGATTTTTAATTTCTGCTACATCAATTTCTTTAGGGGTTTTTTCAAGGAAAATATCTAAGACAACTTTAAGATTTTTTAGTGCATTAAATGCTATAAAAGCTGCCAACAACACAGAAAGCGCCGGGTCTAAAAACCACCAGTTTGTAAATTTCATTACAACTGCGCAAACTAAAACTATTGCCCAACCTAAAACGTCTTCAAGCATATGAAGATTTATAGATTTTTGATTAAGTGAGCCTTCTCCTGAAGTGAACCAAGCGGCAACGAAATTGACGGCAAATCCGATTATAGCAATTATAATCATTCCACTATAATAAATAGGTTTTGGATTAAAAAAACGAATAATCGCATTATAAATTACAATAAAAGACCCACAAAGCAATACTGCCGACTGTATAACGCTACCCAGTACGGAGAACCGATAATAACCATACGTATAGTGATTATCAGGTCTTTTATGACTGATTTTTTCGAAAATTAAAGACATTCCGATACTCAGCGCATCTCCCAGGTCATGAATAGCGTCTGACATAATTGCTATACTTGCCGTAAATGCGCCACCAAAAAATTCAAAAAGCGCAAAAAAGAGATTTAATAAAAATGCTATTGTGATTTTTTTGCCTGTTTTCATTTTTTCTCCTTTTTAGACGTTTTTTTAAATATTTTATTTCGGAATAAAATTATATTAAGTAGGGCGAAATAAACAACCATTACGCCCAGAGTGATTAATGGCATTTGGGGTGCTATAGTTGCAACTATCATCATAGGAAATCCAAATACAATAGCGGGTACGTTCTGATAAACCAAATTTTCTGCTGCATTTCCTTCAAGTTTTTTATCTACTTCTCGAAGTAATACTATACCTGTACTTGCCGTTCCTGTTAACATACCAAACATTGCAAGAAATTGTTCGTCCTCATACTCAGGATAAATTCTCTTACAAATAAATCTCAAGTAAGTATAGGTAATTAGAAGACCTGCTATTCCAAGAATTAACAATATTCCAAGGTAGCCTTTTAACACGTCCATCTGAATTGCGGCAATACCTGCAACAATCATTAAATCAAAGAAGAAACCACTAATACGGTTCATAAGGAAGTTATTTACGTATTGTCTCTTCATTATGCCTCTTCTTTTAAGGATTTTAAGTGCCGAGTTTATTGCAACAGCAACCAAAACACCAAAGAGGAAGTTAAAGCCGTACAGAATGGATTTAAGACCCGGCAGTAAATTGCCTAACAAATACATAATAAAATACGAAATCAGATACGCGGACAAAACAAAGCCCATTTGAACTGTTATTTTGTCAACACTGCCATTCATTGGAATTTCATCGCTGTTTTGAACGTCATCACTTGTATATAACTCTGCAGTTTCCTCTCCAACCTCATGAATTTTGCCTTTTTTCTTCATTATGTTAAGATGGAAAACGCCACCGATACTTGCCGATAAAAATCCCATTGCGGCAATTGTAAGGCCGAAACTCTTTCCACCTACGAAGCCGTAATCGGTTTCATAAATATTGCCGTAGTTCATTGCCTGGCCTGTTCCCTGTCCATAACCAAAGGGTAAAATCACGCCTGCAGAAGCAAAGAAATCTTTGAAAATAAAGGTTGCTATAAATAGTGTAATAATTATTCCAACTATACCTTGGATTAAATATGTAGCAACCGTGGTAATGCCTGTGTTAAAAACCTCGAAGGTTCTTTTTTTATCGAACTTCTCTTTTGATGGTTTAAAGGAAGTTGCTATAAAACCAATAGCTAAGGCATGATATGTTATAAGCTCTAAAGTGGCTATACCGTTGCCACCAAAGAAACTTGTATTAAACATTGGCGTACCGAAAATAGCCTTGTATATTACCGAAACGATTAACAGTATTAATCCGCCAAGAACTGAGGTGGGTACAAGGGTTTTATTAATCCACGCAATTTTTCTTTTAAGAAGATTTGCAAAAAGCAAACTTATCAGAAGAACTGCTACAACGTTTACGCCGCCCCAGGCACTAAAGTCCCAAATATTTTCCACAAAGCTCACCCTTTTCTTCGTTTATAGTTTTATAGTATAACTGCAAATATTTTAAAGCGTTGAAATGTTTATTCCCTCTAAACTGATAAATATTTTGCTTAACGTATATATTCATTTTGTTCCTGCCAAGAACAGTTGCAGAATTTATATCTTTGTACATAAAAACAAAATCCTTTGTATCGGTTGCAACCACAAGGCGGTCAGAATATGCCAAAAGTGTTGCTGCCTTATCAACAACAACCTTTTTACTACAATATTTATTATCTATAAATTCTACTGTATCTGCAAAAATGTGTTTTTCTTTATAGGGTTCAAGATTAAGATTTACCATATATTCTGTTTGAGCATCATACCACTCTTTTACGTAAGGGAACGGAAAATCGAAGTTTATACCCTGCAAGGTTTTGTTTGGCATATATCTTATACTTCTACCACAGGTTTTACAGGTAATAACGTCATCTTTACTGGTAAACTCAGAAATTTGGCAAAAGGGACAATAATACATGGCTCTATCTAAATATTCTGCGTTACGCTTACTGTAAAACTCGGTTTTATCAAGTCGCTCGTCGACGAAAAGTTCTTTGTTTATAAGCTCGTAAAGCTCATCGTTAGACATTTTACTATATTCTTCAAACTCAACAACTTTTGATGGATAAACACGCATTTTGCCCTTACGAGTCAAATCACTCCATCGGGGTTGAACTCCGTAGCCACCCTCAATTCTGAATAATAAAAGAGGCATTTTAAGCGCCTTTACCAAGGATGCAACACCCGGTTTAATATATTCGGTAGTACCGCTGTAGGTGCGATTTCCTTCAGGGGCCATACCAATGCTTCCGCCCTCTTTTGTAATGCGAAGACAGTTTTTTATTGCTGCAATATCTGAGGTGGATTTTCTAAAGGGAATTGGTGCAACCAACCATGAAATAAACTTTGAAAGAAGACCGTTGGAAAACAAATCCTCACTTGCTATATAATAGACGTGCTTTTTAAAAGCAAGTGATGTAAAGAACTGGTCAAAGGCAGTCTGGTGGTTAAACAGTATTAAATACGGTCTGCTCATATCACCACTGAATTTCTCCACCTTTAGCCCATATTTTAATGCACAAATAGCATAAAGAGGCCAATATAGCAAATTCCTTATAACTGTGTGACGCGTCTTAATCCATTTCTTTTTGGTTTTCACTATATGCCCTCCTTTATAAAAACATATTACTAAATTAAATTATACAATTTTTTCGAAAAAACGGCAACCTTTTTTCGACAGATTTCTATAAAATGTTTTGGCTTATTTAATTTATATTTACATTGTGGAGAAAATATCTTGATATATTAAAGGTTATTCTCTTAATTTTTGGCAATACTGGGTGCAGAGTTTATCTGTACATTCACTGCACTGCAAAGATAGGTTTGTCATTTCCCAGAAGCGCTCAGGATAAATCAACACGCACAGTTCCCATATAAACCATGCAAGAAGCGCCATTATCACAAGAGAAAGAGCAAAAAATCCTCCTATAAATATCAGTGGCGAGAACATCATGAGATGGTCCCAATTAAAAATGCGACAGGTTGTACAGCATTTGTTTTTCATTATAAGACGGAAAGGACACCAAACAAGCACACAAATTAAGTCACATACGTAAAAAAGCACTGATATCATAAACAACCATATCTTGCTAATTACATTAGTATAATATAAAATTCCTAAAGCCACAATTAAAACTGACCAAATAAGCAAAACTTTATATGCAGAGCCTGTTGTGGTTACAACATGGTTCTTTAGTGCTTTATAATTTATCTTTTCTCTTATAGGTTGAAACCGATTAGCAAAAAGTTTTTGAGAACCAAGGGCAATTTTGTTTTTTACAGGAACAATCTGCAAAAACATATCTACAACCCAAATAAACCATAATACGTGTAATATGGTAGGAGCCTTAAAGAAATTATTTCCATGTAGTATCTCAAACTGTTTAGGGGCTAAAAAACACATTATTAATAACACAATAAAAATTACTGCTCTGCCATACAGACGAACAATATATCTTTTTCTTGTTTCTGATATTACGCTCAATCCTTCAACCTCTTTCCTCGCAATTTTAAATACTGCTTCTATATTCTTGCTTTAATGAAATTTCAATATCATTAAATTTTAATTAATATGCCTGAATCTCTACTATTTCCATCTATACGTTGGCTATAGCACCTCCACACACAATCATTATACCATAAAATTAAAAAAAATCATTTAAAAAATAAAAATCGACAGTTTTTTATTTATCTGTCGATTTATAACCTATTGAACTCGATAACCCCAATATGTTTTTCGATAATAATAATCTTGAAATTCGCAATATGTATCTAACTCTTTCATTTCGTATCCTTCTTCAAAACTAAAGGAAAGTATTTTATCTTTATCACATACCCAACAACGGTACTTTTTATCTGCATTTTTATTATGTTCCGACACTCTTTTCTCCTCCTGTCCTTTCTTCACTATCTTATTATATAAAGCAACATTGAAGAAAGATTGAATAATCATTTAATTTTTAAGAGGAAAACATAATATAAAATTAAAAAGACCAGTCGTTTCGACTGGTCTTTTTACTTGGCACGCTGAAAGGGACTCGACTCTTGCCGCGCGGTCGCGGCTTCGGTCATTCGCGGCTCTGACAGTCCACTGGACTGTCATTCAGTACCGCTCCTACTTCAAGTCCTACATCATACATACAAAAATAAATAAGACACACCGTAAAGGTAGGTCTTACTTATTTGGTGCGAGTGATGGGACTTGAACCCATACGTCGTGGAC
>JAZNBQ010000129.1:0-5589 GCA_045587065.1 Acutalibacteraceae bacterium
AGTGCTTTTAATGGTTGTAAATATGATTGGCGATTTGTTTACTACGGTAAAATCTGTTTTTGGGCTTTAAAATGAATCTTACGTCTGTTTTGGGGATTTGCATAATAACGGCAGTTTTAGGGGTTATTTTAAAGGAATATAAGCCTGAATATGCCTTGTCGGTAGCTATAATAGCAGGTTCTGTTATTTTCTTTTATCTTTTGGCACAGGTTATAAAGCCGGTTTTTGAAATAAGAAATTTAATAGCATCAAAAGGGGTGGATACATCTTATTTTCTGGTGGCTTTTAAAGCCCTGGGGATTTGTATAATAACAGGGTTCGTTTCAGATATCTGTAAAGATTTTGGACAAAGCGCCCTGGCAGGGAAGGCAGAATTTGCAGGAAGATGCGCTATTTTTATTTTGTCATTGCCTCTTTTAAAAGAGCTTTTGGAAATGGCTTTTTCCTTTATTAGATAAAGAGATGAAAAGAAATATAATTTTAATTGTGTTAATACTGCTTTTTTCACTAAACGTTTCAGCAGAGGACGTGTACTCAGAACAATATGAAATAAGCGGTGCAGGGGAACTTTATAATGAACTTACCGATTCAGCTAAAGACTTCTTCAGGGATAACGATATAGACCCTTCAAATCCCAATTGGGTAAATATGATAACAAGGGAAAACATATTAACTAAAATTTGGGAGTTTATTAAAAGCGGCGGCAAAGGGCCTGTAAGAAGCGGAATGCAAATGCTAAGCGTAATTATACTTTTTGCGGCGGCAAACACCTTTAAAAGTATAAAAACATACAAGTCTGTTATGTCTTACATATTTACACTTGTTTTAGCAACATTGCTTTTAGTGCCACTGTTTTCACTTATAGATTCTTTGGTGGGAGCTATTAAGGGTAGTAGCACCTTTATGTTTAGTTTTATTCCTATATATGCAGGAATTTTAACGGCAGGAGGGCAAACGGCAACCGCCTCAGGTATGAGTTTTCTGCTTTTAGGAGCAGCAAATGTGGTCAGTAGTATAGCATCCTTTGTAATAATGCCTCTGATGAGCAGTTATCTTGCCATTAGTCTGGTTGGCGGAATATTACCTGAAAATAGCGGAATTGTTTTGGGAGAAGGAATTAAAAAGGTAGCAATGTGGGTTTTGTCTTTGTCATTAACCCTCTTTTTAGGACTTCTTTCTATTCAGACAACTGTAAACGCGTCAGCAGACGGACTGGGGGTCAAGGCTCTTAAATTTATGCTGGGTTCCTTTGTTCCTGTAGCAGGCGGAGCACTTTCCGAAACCCTTACCACCCTTACCGCCTCGGTTAAACTTTTAAAATCTTCAGTAGGAATTTACGGGGTGGTAGCCGTAGCTCTTATTAATCTGCCTGTGGTTTTAGAACTTATTATTTGGAGAATAGTAACCTTTATAAGTTTAGCCGTTTCGGAGCTTTTCGGAATAAAAACCGGCGTGCCGCTTCTCAAAGCCGTTGATAGCGTGCTTGCAGTGCTAATAGGAGTGGTGCTTTTTACCGCTGCTTTATTTATAATATCACTGTCTATAGTTTTAAAATAAAAAGGGTTAAAAATGGAAGGTATAAATACGTTTGTTTCGGTCTTTTGTGTTACCGCTGTAATGATAGGCGGAATAAAACTTCTTCTTGGAGGCGTGTTGGAAGAAAGCGGCAAATATATTTTGGCGTTGGTTCTTTTAACAGTAACCGTGGCAGCTATTAGCAATATGAAGGTTTCTTTTAAAGCAAACAAAAAGCAGACAATAGCAAAAACAAGTACTTATTCGGAGAATTTAATAGCCTATCAAACAGAGCACTTAATAAAAAGCCTTTTAAAAGAAAAAGGCGTAAATTTTAGCAAAATTGAAATAAAGACGACTAAAAACAGCGAGGGAGACATAAGTATTAGTGAAGTAGTGATTTTTGGCGCCGATGAAAAAGAAAAAACAGAGAATTTGATTAAAGAGACTAACATAACCCCAAAGGTGACATGTAAATGAAAGAAAAGATAACGGAGCTTTTAAAGGGTAAAAAAATTGACCGAATAATATTCATTGTCGGAATAATAGGGATTGTACTTATTTTCTCTTCAACCTTTTTTCCAAAAAAAGAAAAAACCGAGGAAGAAAACGTAAGCGCTGTTTCTTTTTCGGCAGAAGAATATTGCGAAATTATAGAAGGCAAAGTAAAAGACCTTGTAGCAGGAATAGCCGGAGATACCGCCCCGGTGGTCAGTGTAACATTAGAGACCGGTATAAACTACATCTATGCCGACGAAACCAAACAGAACACCCAAAATGAAAGCGACAGAACAAGTGAGGAAACAGAGCAGACCTATAAGGTTGTAACTCAGGCAGACGGAACAGAAAAACCCCTTATTCTAACCGAACAAATGCCCAGAATAAGAGGAATTGCCATTGTCTGCAGGGCGAATAGCCCAACAGTTCAAGAAGAAATAAAAAGCGCCGTTATGGCAGCTTTCGATTTAACATCTAAAAGGGTATATATTGCAGGGAGGACTAACGCACAATGAAAAAGGGAAAATCATTCAATAAAAGTCAGATAGCACTGGGTATAATGGTGGTAGCACTTGCCGTGGCGGTTTTTATCAATATGAGATATTCCACTGAGGTTTCAGGAAATCCCGACAGCAACTCTTCCAAGTATCTGGGGCAGGCAGAGTTTGTAAACGGAACGTCCAGTGAGGAATCACTAGAGGTTTCTGCAAAACCTGTAGATGAAGAAGAGGCATACTTTATAAATTTAAGGAAAGAACGTCAGACCTCGCGAAATGATGCAATAGGCTCTTTGGAAGAGGTTATTGCAAAGGAAAATCTTTCTGTAGAAGAGAAGAAGACCGCCGCAGATAAAATGGCAGAACTTGCGCTCAGAAGCGAAAAGGAAGGAGCAATAGAGACTCTTCTCAAGGCAAAAGGCTTTTCAAGTGTTGTTGCGGTAATGGGCGATACAGATATTAACGTAATCGTTAAGAGTGACGGACTTCTGCCAAGTGAAACGGCTCAGATACAAGATGCAGTAACGTCTCACACCGATTTTTCTATAGCAAATATAAAAATAATTGCTATGACTGAGGAAGAAATTAAAAATGCTTCAAAATAATGTTGAGAATTTCCTAAAATGTGTTATAATATAAATAACACATAATTTAGGAGGTAAAGAAAATTGGCTGAAAATAGCGGACTTTCCATTAATATAGAGGTTTTAGAGAGTATGGCTGCTATGGCGGCAACCGAAGTGAGTGGCGTTGCAAAAATGTCACCTCGCAGAGTTGACATTAAAAATGCTATTTCGGGTAAACCTGTTTTCAAGCCTGTACACGCAGAGGTAAAAAACGGTGCCGTAGTTATTGATGCATATATTTGCGTGAACGCAAATGCCAATGCCAAAGAGGTTGCTGAGGCAGTGCAACAGGGTATTAAAGAAAAAATCCAGAATATGACAGGTAATGCAATTACCAAGGTTAACGTTTGTGTTGCCGACGTTGAATTAGAGAATGATAAAACCCAACTTCCAACCGACTAAATTTTATAATACGCACAAACCGATTTTGATAAAACATCAAAATCGGTTTTATTTTGCATAAAATCTTGCATATATGCATATTTAGTTGTATTTTTGCACAAAGCATACGATACGAAAGAAATATATTTAAATATTTTCCCAAAATTAATAAAAAGTATTGACAAACGCTTAAAAAAGTTGCATAATTATGCATAGTGAATTAATAATTATTTATTCTCGGAGGAAATAAAAATGGATAAAAAGCAAATCAAAAAGGTAGTTTTAGCCTATTCAGGCGGTCTTGATACATCTATCATCATTCCTTGGCTAAAAGAAAATTATAACAATTGTGAGGTTATAGCAGTTTCCGGTGACGTAGGTCAGGGAACAGAGCTTGACGGACTTGAAGAAAAAGCCATAGCAACAGGCGCATCTAAACTTTACGTTCTTGACCTTAAGAAAGAATATGTAGAGGATTATATTTGGCCTTGCCTAAAAGCAGGCGCAGATTATGAAGCATATCTTCTCGGTACCTCTCATGCTCGTCCATGTATTGCTAAGGGACTTGCAGAGATTGCTAAAAAAGAGGGAGCAGATGCAATCTGTCACGGCTGCACAGGAAAGGGAAATGACCAGGTTCGTTTTGAACTTACTCTTAAAGCCTTTGCACCTGAAATGGCAATCATTGCACCTTGGCGTGAGTGGGATATTAAATCTCGTGAGGAAGAAATCGAATATGCCGAGGCACATAATATTCCTCTAAAGATTAATCGTGAAACAAACTATTCAAAAGATAAGAACGTTTGGCATCTTTCTCACGAAGGACTAGACCTTGAAGACCCTGCAAACGAGCCACTTTACAACAAAGAGGGATTCTTGGAGATGAGCGTATCTCCTGAAATGGCTCCTGACAAGCCTACCTATGTTAATATTCATTTTGAAAAGGGCGTTCCTACCGCAATTGACGGCGTAGAAATGAACGGCCTTGAGATTGTAGAAAAGTTAAACGAGCTTGGTGGAGCAAACGGTATCGGTCTTTTAGAAATCGTAGAAAACCGTCTTGTAGGCATGAAGAGCCGTGGCGTTTACGAGACCCCCGGTGGAGCAATTCTATATAAAGCACACGAGCTTTTAGAAATGATTACTCTTGACCGTGAAACCTCTCACTATAAAAAGCTTGTTGCTCAAAAATTTGGTGAGCTTGTTTACTATGGTCAGTGGTTTACTCCTCTCAGAGAAGCACTTTCTGCCTTTGTTGACAAAACACAGGAAACTGTTACAGGTGACGTAAAGGTTAAACTATACAAAGGTAACATTATTAATGCAGGAGTTACTTCTCCATATACACTTTACGATGAAGAGGTTGCATCTTTTGGAGATGACGGCGGCGTATATGACCAGACCGATTCTGCAGGCTTTATTAACCTGTTCGGACTTCCAATTAAAGTTAAAGCAATGTTAGATGCAAAGAGGGAAAACAAATAATGGCTAAACATTTACTTAAACTTATGGATTTATCTGCTCAGGAAATTACAGAAATTCTTGATTTGGCAGATAAATTAAAATATGAAAAAAAGAATGGAATAGAGCATCATATCCTAAAGGGAAAAACCTTAGGAATGATATTCCAAAAATCCTCTACCAGAACAAGAGTTTCCTTTGAGGTTGGTATGTATGACCTTGGCGGCTCTGCACTTTTCTTAAGCTCAAGAGACCTGCAAATAGGCAGAGGAGAGCCTGTAGAAGATACCGCAAGAGTTCTTTCAGGCTACCTTGACGGAATTATGATAAGAACCTTTGAACAAAAAGAGGTTGAGGCTTTGGCAGAGTACGGTTCTATTCCTATAATCAATGGACTTACCGACTACTGTCATCCTTGTCAGGTTCTTGCCGACCTTCAGACATTCAGAGAGTTCAAGGGCTCATTTGAAGGCAAAAAGATGTGCTACATCGGAGACGGCAACAATATGGCAAATTCTCTCCTTTACGGATGTGCTAAAGCGGGTATGGATATAGCGGTTGCAACTCCCGAAGGCTATGAGCCCGACAGCGAAGTTGTGGCAAATGCTAAA
>JAZNBQ010000130.1:0-23281 GCA_045587065.1 Acutalibacteraceae bacterium
AAACATTTTTCTTGAAATTTTAGGTTAAAAATATTATAATAAATTTTATACTATTTTGGAGGATAATTATGGCAAATTACACTACCCTAAGCAAAAATGAACTTATCAAAGAGTTCAACATTATTAAAAAACAATTTGAGGAAATAAAAAGCAACCAACTAAAACTTGATATGTCTAGAGGAAAACCCGGCTTTGAGCAATTAGACCTATGTGGTGGTTTATTAGATTTAGTTGGAGAAAAATATGGTTATATAGCACTTAAAGGCACCGACTGCAGAAACTATGGCGGTCTTGAAGGCATCGACGAACTAAGAAGCTTATTTGGTGAAGTGCTTGGTATTAATTATGAGAACGTTATTTGTGGCGGCAACTCATCATTACAAATGATGTTTGACACAGTTTGTCAGGCTATGGTTTCAGGCTTTGGAGATAAACCTTGGTCTCAACAGGGAAAAGTTAAGTTTCTCTGCCCTTCTCCAGGTTATGACAGACATTTTAGCATTTGTGAACACTTTGGAATCGAAATGATTACCATAAACTGTGATTCTAACGGACCTGATATGGACAGTGTTGAAGAGCTTGTTAAAGACCCACTAGTAAAAGGTATGTGGTGCGTACCTAAATATTCTAATCCACAAGGAATCACATATAGTGACGAAGTTGTAAAAAGAATTGCTTCATTAAGACCTGCAGCTAAAGACTTTCGAATTATGTGGGACAACGCATATGCTATTCACGGTTTATACGACGAGGATGATAAACTTCTAAACATTTACGAAGAGTGCAAAAAGAACAATAACGAAGATTTAGTTATTATGTTTACTTCTACTTCTAAAATTAGTTACCCAGGTGCCGGAATAGCTGTTGAAGCAGCCAGCCCACGTAATATGGAAATTATTAAATCCCGCATGCGAGTTCAAACTATAGGACCCAATAAGCTAAATCAGCTAATGCATGCCAGAATGTTTAGTTCATACGAAAAATTACTGGCACATATGAAGCTTCACGCTTCTGTGCTAAGACCAAAATTTGAAGCTGTACTAAATGCACTTAATTCGGAACTTAAAAACACAGGAATTGCTCAGTGGACCGAGCCAAAAGGTGGCTATTTCATTAGTGTGAATCTTCTGGACGGATGTGCAAAACGCGTAGGCGAACTATGTAAAGAAGCAGGTCTTACCATCACAACTCCAGGTGCCACCTACCCATATGGCAAAGACCCCAGAGACAGCAATTTAAGAATTGCACCCTCGTACCCATCTGTAAACGAATTAAAAGAAGCATCTAAGGTATTATGTACGTCTATAAAATATGCCTGTCTTGAAAAGCTCATTTCTCAGCGTTAATTGTTGACATTAATATTAACTGTGATATAATAATTTTATAAAACATTTGGAGGACAGATAATGAAAGCAAAAAGAACCGGTAAAATGATATTTTTTATCATTTTAGCTCTTATTATTGCCCTGACTTATACAGCTTTCTTTGGTGTTGAAAATTATTACGGCGATACTCGAAAGCTTTATATTAAGGGTGCAAATGATATCAGATGGGGTATTGATATCAGAGGTGGTGTTGAAGCCGTATTCTCCCCGGATATTAAAACAGATAATATTTCAGAACAAGATATGGCTTCTGCTAAAGCTATTATTGAAACACGTTTGGTTAATAACAACATTACCGACTATGAGGTTTTCACAGATAATAAGAACAAGCAGATTATAGTTCGTTTCCCATGGACTGCTGAAGAAACTGAATTCGACCCGGCAGCTGCTGTTGCTGAACTAGGCGAAACTGCGCTTCTTACATTCTGCGAGGGTACCACACAAGATACAATACTATTAAAGGGCGCACAGGATATTGAAGAGGCATATCCAGGAGTTAACGAAAACGGCAACTACGTGGTATACCTTAATTTTACCTCTGCCGGAACCACAAAATTTGCAACTGCTACCCAAAGACTGTTAAATCAGACCATTTCAATTTGGATGGACGACACCATGATTTCTAGTCCTACTGTAAACTCTGTTATCACCGGCGGTCAAGCCTACATAGATGGTATGGCAGATGCAGAAGAAGCAACCGATCTTGCAAACAAAATTAATGCAGGTTCACTTCCCTTTGCTCTTACTGTAGATGATTCAAAACTTCAAATCATCTCTCCTTCACTTGGTGCTAACGCTTTACAAGTAATGGTTATTGCAGGCGCGTGTGCATTCGTTGCTATCTGCATAATAATGATTCTCAAATACAAAATACCTGGAATTATTGCTTCAATCTGTCTTTTAGGTCAAGTTGCTGCTATGATTGCCTGTGTATCAGGTTATTTCCCCGGAATCCAAAGTTTCACTTTAACAATACCAGGTATTGCAGGTATTATTCTCTCCATTGGTATGGGTGTTGACGCAAACGTTATTGCCGCAGAGAGAATTAAAGATGAATTTGAAAAAGGAAAAACAATTGACGGTGCCATTAGCGCAGGTTATGAAAACAGTTTGAGTGCTATTGTTGACGGTAACGTAACAATCGTTATTGTTTCCTTAGTATTAATGGGTGCTTTTGGTTCATCTGATGGAATAATTCAAAAAGTCTTTGCGCCGATTATGTCAATCTTCGGTTCTTCTATTACAGGTTCAATTTATTCCTTCGGCTACACATTATTAGTTGGTGTAATCTTCAATATGATCCTCGGTGTTTATGCTTCTAAATATATGACAAAGAGCATTTCAAAATTTAAATTCTTAAGAAAGCCTGCGTTGTTTGGAGGTGCAAAAAATGTTTAAGAAAAAAAATATTGATTTTGTTAAATCCTTCAAACCGGCTCTTATAGGCTATATAATCTTCTTTGCAATCAGCATTATTTTAACCATTATCTTTGGTGTCAATCTAGATATTAACTTTAAGGGTGGCACAAGAATTACCTATTCTTATACCGGCGAACTTAATTATGAAGACACTGAAGACATAATCGAAAAGGCTATTGATATGCCGGTTGTTGTGAGCAAAAGCACAGGTCTTACAGGAACAGAGGAACGACTAGTTGTTTCTTTGGTTGGTACTAAAGCTCTATCATCTGATCAACAAAAAGCTATTCAAGATGCTTTAACAAAAGAATATAAAGACAACAAATTCGAACTGTATGATTCTAACTCTGTTAACCCTGTTATTGCAGGAACGTTCTTTGCAAAGAGCTTAGTAGCTGTTCTTATTGCAGGTCTTTTAGTTGTATTATACATTGGTATAAGATTTAGAAAAATAGGTGGTGTTTCTGCTGCAATCACGGCATTTACTGCACTATTTATTGACGTATTTGTTGCATTTTTCACATGCACAATTTTCAGACTGCAGATTGACTCTAACTTCATTGCAGTAGTCTTAACATTGTTTGGTTATTCTCTTAACGATACCATTGTTATCTACGACAGAATCAGAGAAAATCGCCCTCTATATCCAAGAATGTCTACTGCAGAGCTTGTTAATACCAGTGTTAATTCTGTTATGATGAGAACAATCATTACCGCATTAGCAACCTTCGTTGCAATTATAATGATTGTAGGTGTTTCTGAAATATTTGGACTTACATCTCTTCGTAGCTTTGCTATTCCAATGGCAACCGGTATCATCTCAGGATGTTTATCTACACTATTTATTTCTACACCTCTTTGGGTTTTGTGGAAAAACAAGACAGACAGCAAAAAGAAAACAAAATAAAATCTTATTAAAAATAAAAGCCGAATTGAGTAATCAATTCGGCTTTTATTTATTTTATCATATCTAAAAATTCTTGTTTGTTTATTACTTTTACCCCAAGAGCGTTGGCTTTGTCAAGTTTACTACCTGCCTCTTCTCCTGCTAAAACATAAGTCGTTTTCTTTGACACAGAAGAGGAAACTTTTCCGCCCATACCCTCAATAATTGCAGAGGCCTCGTTTCTGTTTAGACCATCCAGGGTTCCGGTTAAAACAAAGATCATTCCATCAAAGCGATTGTCAACAACAGTGTCAGGTTCGGTCATATTTAGACCTAATTGACGATATTTTTCAATCATACTTCTTGTAGATTCAAGTGAGAAAAACTCAAAAATACTCTCAGCCATAATTTTGCCAAAACCGTCAATGGAAATAAAATCATCCAGACTTGCATTTAAAATAGCATCCATATTCTTAAATTTATCAGCGCACAACTTTGCGGCCTTTTGACCAATATGTCTAATTCCCAGCGCGTAAATCAACTTTGAAAGCGGCATATCTTTCGACTTATTCAACGCAAGAAGAAGATTTTGCGCGGACTTTTCGCCCATACGTTCCAGATTGGAGACATCCTCTATTTTAAGGGAATAAAGGTCAGTAATCTCACGAATCTTACCCTCTTTTAAAAGAAGTTCTAAAACTGCGGGACCAAGACCCTCAATGTCCATTGCATCACGCGATGTAAAATGAATCATATGACGGAGAACCTGGGCAGGACACTCTGCATTGTTGCAACGTACAACTGCCTCTCCCTCCTCCTTAAAAACAGGTCCGTTACAGGAGGGACAGAATTTAGGCATTACAAATGGTTTGGAATCGGAGTTGTGCGATTTTACACCAACTACCTCAGGAATAATATCGCCTGCTTTTCTGACAATAATGGTATCTCCAATACATATGCCTTTTTCTTTAATAAAGTCTTCATTATGCAAAACTGCACGAGAAACCGATGTTCCTGCAAGTTGTACCGTATCAAATTCTGCTGTAGGAGTTAACGCGCCGGTTCTTCCTACGTTGATTTCTATTCTTAAAAGCTTAGTATCTTTTTCCTCAGGAGGAAATTTGTAGGCAATGGCCCATTTAGGATATTTAGCAGTGCTTCCCATTTCCTCGCGTGCAGATAATTTATCAAGCTTTATTACGACACCATCAATATCATATGGAAGATTACCTCTTGATTGACCAATTTTATTAATTTCCAAAATGGTATCATCCATAGACTCGCATAATTTATAGGTGGGTAAAACGTTAAATCCAAGATTTTTTAAAAAATCCAGAGATTCAATATGAGAATTGAACACTTTGTTTGAAATTTTCTGAATATTAAAAATAAAAATATCAAGATTACGCTCAGCAGTAATTTGAGAGTTTTTCTGACGCAAAGAACCAGCTGCAGCATTTCTAGGATTTTTAGCAGGAGTCTCCCCCATCAACTCTTGCTTTTCTACCAGAGACAAGAAAGCATCGCGCGGCATATAAACCTCGCCTCTTACTTCCAAATCTCCATTAAACTCAATTGCTTTCGGTATACTCTTTATTGTGAGAAGATTAGCAGTAACATCCTCGCCTATCTCGCCGTCACCACGCGTAGAGCCTCTGAAGAAAACACCGTTTTTATACTCTAAACAAACTGAAAGTCCATCTATTTTGGGTTCGACAGAATAGGTAGAATTTAAAACCTCTGCTTTTATTTTTGAGTCAAAAGAATATAATTCGTCAAAGCTAAAAGCATCCAAAAGGCTTTCCATTTTAACAGTATGTTTTACAGGAGAAAAGAGTTTTTGAGCAGAACCTCCAACATTTTGAGTTGGAGAATCACTTGATAATAGTTCAGGAAACTCTGCCTCAATTGCTCTAAGCTCTCTTTGTAATGTATCATATTCAAAATCGGAAATCTCAGGAGCATCATCATTATAGTATTTTTCATTATGATAACGAAGAAGAGCAGTTAGCTCCTCTGCCCTTTGTTTTGCAATTTCAAAATCCATTTATTCCTCCATCATTTTAATTCAGCAGAATAATCAAATATATCTCCGACAAGTTCTTCTTCAGCATCAATTACCTCGGTAAATGCTTCCGGCACAACTCCGACAATTACGGTCTCTGCAGCAACAAGACTAGTTTTTGTTGATAGACTCGTCGAGCATTGTGGCATTGCCAGACTGCTCTCAAGATTTATATTTACTAATATTTGATGCAAAACCTGATTTATACCCGCTGAATAAAATTTGCTTTCAAAATCAGTTATAGCCGTAGTAGTAAGTTCGACTGTATATGTAAATTTAGGTATATAAAACGCTCGGTAGAAATAACCAAATGCGGCAAAAAGCGGTAAAGAAAAACTAACGTTTTTATATTTCTTTAATTCTTTTGAAACCTCTGCGGCTATTCTAGTTTTAAATAAATTTATTTCACGAGAATTAATCTCCACACTATTCACAAGACCATCATTATTACGAGTTAAAACGACTATATCATAATAATCAACATCCAGGGATTTTAAAACAGACAATGCGGCCATATTTGCACAATCTAAAATAATTGTCTTTGCTTCACTCATTGCGAAGTCTATAGCAACTTTTTTAAGTCTGTAGTCGATATAAATACATAAAGAAGAGATAGCTATAAGAATTACCATTAAAAACACTAAGATTCGTTTAAGTCTCAGTGTTGTGTTTTTACAAAAATGCGCCAAATAATCACCAACCTCCGTAATATATTTTACGAAGGTTGATAAAATTTGTTAATTGACTTGTAAATTAAATCTCGTTAAGTGCAGAAACAATAATGTCAACCACTGCATCAGTTCCAAACTTACTGTCAATGCAAAGGTCATATGCAGTACGACTTCCCCATTTTCTGTCAGAAAAATAGTTATGATAAGACGCCCTTTTTTTATCCATCTTTCTAATCACAGTTAATGCTTCGTTTATAGAAATGTTGTCGCCTTCGCTAACTCTCTTAGCACGTCTTTCTGCATCGGTATAAATAAATACTCTAAGGAGACGTTCATGCTCTTTCAAAACATATTCCGCACATCTACCAACAATAATACAAGATTCTTTTTCAGCAATATCTCTGATAATTTTAGACGATACAATAAAAGCTTTATCAGTTAATGGCAACTCTGGTGAAACAATACTTGAATGTGTAAAGCTACCAGTTGACAAAGCATAAAGGAAACTGTTTGTTGGAGTTTCATCTATACTGTGCAATATATCTTCACTAATACCTGATTCTTTTGCCATTAGGGAAATTAGATTTTTATCATACATCTTAACCCCTAATCTTTCTGAAAGTTTTCTGGCAATTTCTCTGCCACCACTTCCAAATTCTCTACCAATTGTTATGCAAAAGTTCTTATTCATACATGCACCTCCATTACTTTGTTATAATTATAGCACAAAAATAAAAACTATTCAATTCTTTCCTTGACATTTTTAAAAAAATATTATAGAATGTAATCTGTTGATAAGCGGGTGTGGCGGAATTGGCAGACGCGCTGGTCTTAGGAACCAGTGGGACTCCGTGCAGGTTCAAGTCCTGTCACCCGCACCATAAAGAAAGATCATAACGGACTCAACCGTTATGATCTTTCTTTTTTTAACAGATTTAATAATAATGACTATATTAAATTTATTTTATTAATCTCTTCATATAATTTATATAACCAAAAATTTTACGGAGGAAAATATTATGGACATAGCCGTGTTTATTAACCAGATGTTTAATGATCCGATGCTATTGGTGTCAACTATATTAACACTTGGTGTTATTCTGGTTAACGGTTGGACTGATGCACCAAATGCAATTGCAACTTGTGTTTCAACCAGAGCTATTGGTGTTAGAAAAGCAATTATAATGGCTGCTATTTTTAATTTCCTCGGTGTTTTTTTAATGACTAAGATTAATCATTCGGTTGCTACTACAATCGGTAATATGGTTAATTTTGGAAGCGATTCCAAGTCTGCGCTTATTGCTCTTTGTGCAGCTATGGAAGCTATTGTTATATGGACGACTGCCGCATGGTACTTTGGTATACCTACCAGTGAGAGCCATGCACTTATTGCCGGTATTTCAGGCGCCGCAGTTGCGGTTCAAGGAAACTTTAGCGGAATCAACCCAAAAGAATGGTTAAAGGTTTTATACGGAATTGTTATTTCAACCGTACTTGGATTTGTACTTGGCTTTATTTCATCAAAGATTACTGTGCTCATATTCAAAAATAAAAACAGAATGAAATCCGAAAAATTCTTTTCTGGCGCTCAGGTTGCAGGTGGAGCCGCCATGGCATTTATGCACGGTGCTCAGGATGGACAAAAATTTATGGCTATTTTTCTATTAGGCGGAGCACTTGTAAACGGCACGTCTACAGGTTCTATTAACGAAACTCCTGAAACCTGGCTAATGATTTTAGTTTCTGTAATTATGGGACTTGGAACATCAATTGGCGGTTACAGAATTATTAAATCTGTTGGTATGGACATGGTGAAATTAAAACCATATCAAGGGTTTTCTGCAGACTTTGCAGCAACATTATGCCTATTGCTATCATCACTAACAGGAGTTCCTGTTAGTACAACACATACAAAAACAACAGCTATTATGGGTGTTGGAGCCGCAAGACGAATGAGTAATGTTAACTGGGGGGTTGTTAAAGAATTGGTTTTAACGTGGGTATTTACCTTTCCTGGATGCGGTTTATTAGGTTACGGAGTTGCAAAGGTCTTTTTAAGGCTATTTGCTTAAATTTATAAAAAAGGAAAAATAATTATGGCTAAAAACAAAAACGACTATTTTAAATTAATTGAACAGCAAGTTAAATATTGCGTAGAGGCTTCTACCCTTCTATCAGAAATCTTGTGTAATTATTCTGCTTCCAGTATTCCTGCTCAAAGAAACAAGATACATGATGTTGAAAACGCAGCCGATGAGCTTCACCACGACATTTTGTCGCGACTTTCAGCAGAATTCATCACACCTATTGACCAGGAGGACATATTACGTCTTGTGCAAATTATTGATGACATTACAGATGCGCTAGACGAAGTAGTTCTTAAGTTTTTCATGTATCACGTGGACGATATGCCACCATTTGTTCCTAACATTTCAAAGGCGGTTGACAAATGTGTTAAATCTTTGTATGAAGCTGTTAAAGAACTTAAAAATTTTAAAAAGCCAGAAAAACTACGCAAATTACTTGTTGAGGTTAATAACGTAGAAAGCGAAGCAGACACAATATTTATTGATGCAATTCACAATCTATTTTCAAAAGAAACTGATAACAAAAAGCTTATTTCTCACAAGGAAATTTATGAAAGTCTTGAAGACTGTTGTGACCAATGCGAACACGCTACAGACGTAATAGAACAAATAATAATTAAAAACACATAAGAAAACGCCGCATATCGTTGATATGCGGCGTTATAGTTTATATTATATTATTTTACAGATTCAAACTCTTCCTCAATTTCTCTTGAAGGACGTTTTGTAAGAAGTGAAGCTACAACAATGCAGATACAAGAGAAAATAAACGCAGGAAGTAGTTCGTAAATTGCAAATATTCCACCAATTTTGCTAATAACAAGCTTCCACAAGAAGACCATACCTGCGCCGCCTACCATACCTGCGATAGCACCAACCTGGTTTGTTCTTTTCCAGAAAAGTGAGAAAATCATGATAGGTCCAAACGTTGCGCCAAAGCCTGCCCAAGCAAATGAAACTATTTGGAAAATAACGCTATTTTCATCTAAAGCAATAAGAGCAGCAATCAGAGCTATTAATAAAAGTGTAATTCTTGATACTTTCATTACCTGCTTATCTGTTGCGTTCTTCTTAAATATTCCTTGGAAAATGTTCTTAGCAAAGGCAGATGCAGCGATGAGCAAGTATGAGTCAGAAGAACTGATAGTTGCTGCAAGTATACCTGCCATTATAAAGCCTGCCAATATTGCAGGAAGATAAGAAGTAGACAATAAAATGAATATGTTTTCTGAAGTTGATTTTGTAAGTAGTTCTGTTGGGAACAACTGTCTACCTAAAATACCAATAAATACTGCAATACCCAGAGAAATAACAACCCATATCATAGCTATGCGTCTGGACAGTTTGAGTTCGCCCTCTTTGCGAATTGCCATAAATCTTAAGAGAACCTGTGGCATACCAAAATAGCCAAGACCCCATGCCATACAAGAAAGTATGCTTAGTACGCCATAATCTTGTCCGGCATTAAATACAGGTTTGCCTGCTTCTACTAACTGTTTGCCTGTTTCATCAAGTGTTGGAGAAGCAATGCCAAAGAACTCGAAAAATCCCGGAATCTCTCTAGCGTTTGAAATAATAGCGTCTATTCCCCCTGCTTTTACAACGCCAACTATAACAATAACTGCAAGAGCTATAATCATTACAATTGCTTGCATAAAGTCAGAAGCGCTTTCAGCAAGGAATCCGCCAAGAATTGTATATAGTAACACAAAAACTGCGCCTAAAATCATCATGGCAATATACGGCGCTCCAAACAAGGTTGAAAATAGTTTACCGCAGGTTACAAAGCAACTTGAAGCGTAAACTGTAAAGAACACTAGAATAAACAATGCGGCTAATGTCATAATAACCTTCTTTTTCTCATGAAATCTATTAGAGAAAAACTCAGGCAATGTTATAGAGTTATTAGCCTTAACGCTGTATCTGTATAATCTTTTAGATACGATTAACCAGTTGAAATATGTACCAATTGCCAAACCAACTGCGGTCCAAAATGCATCAGCAAGACCGCACCAATAAGCAACACCAGGCAGACCCATTAATAGCCAACCACTCATATCTGATGCCTCGGCGCTCATAGCAGTTACCCAAGGCCCTAAAGAACGACCGCCTAAAAAATAATTTTCTGAACTTGCGTTTGCTTTTTTAGCAAACAATAGACCAATAACAATTACTGCGGCCATATAAACAACCATAGCAATAAGAATCTGAATTGTGTTTACCGACATAATATAACCCCTTAATATTAATTATTTGATTTTATAAAATCTAATTTACCATCTTTATACAAACTATATAGCATTATAATCACGAGCGGTAAACAAAGCATACCGAACACGCCAAATAATTTAAGACCGGTAAATATTGATATTAAAGTAATCAGAGGATGTAATCCTACCTGACCACCAACGATTTTAGGTTCAATAAGATTTCGTACAATAACAGTAATTATATATAGTATTATCAAACCTAAAGCCAGACCATAATTTCCGTTAATAAGCATAATAAGTGACCAAGGTATTAAAACAGTACCGGTTCCTAATACAGGAAGAACGTCAAGTATTGCAATTCCGGCGGCTATCATTACAGCATTTTTTACGCCAAATAACAAAAGTGCTATGGAAATTTCTGCAAAATTTATAACCATTAAAATTAAGTAGCTCTTTACTATCTTAAAGGTCTTAACAATAAGAATAGTTTTACATTCTACAAACAGATTATAATATTTGGGTTTTACATGAGTTGCCACAAAATTTTTAACAGTCTCGAAATCCTTTGCGATATAACAAGAAGCAACGAAAGTAATAATAACGCTTACCAATACACCGGGTAGCTTAGTAGCAACAGATGCGGCGTAGGTAGGTGCCCATTTGGCAATATTAGTTACCATATTAGCTATAAAATCTGACAAAATTTTAGCTAAGTCGATTTCTAATCCATCAGGGACTTTATCTGAGATATTACCCAATGAGGCCTTCAGGTTATCAAGAACGCCGCTCCACTCAGAAATTAGTTGCGGTGCCTTTAACGCAAAGGTGGAAACAAAATCAAAAATTTTATAACCTAAAAAAGCTATAATACCGATAATTGCCACATAAGCAAATATAACAAAAACCAATGCGCAAATACCTTTAGGAACTTTAGTCTTCTTTGAAATAAAGCCTGCGGGTCTCTGCATTATAGCAGTAAGGGCCAGTCCGATTAAAAATGGAAATAAATAAATTAATAAAAACTTAAACGTTATATAGACCAAAGTTACTACAATAAGCAAAAAAGCAAGGTCAATTATAAATTTTTTCTTATTTTCGGTTGTCATTTTTTTGCTCCATTCTAACAAGAAATTAAACAAAAAGTTAAAGAATATTAAACAAAATAACGATTATGAATTATTATACAATAAAGTCTTGCAAAAGTAAAGAAAATATGATAATATTTTTTCATATAAATACAATTGTTTTTGTACGGTGGATACTATGAATGAGAAAACATTTTACATTGTTAGTTCCGATTCTCTGCCAGACGTTTTTACTAAGGTTATTTTCGCAAAAGACCTTATTTCAGACGGCAAAGTAAAAAACGTCTCCGAAGCAATAGAAAAGGCTAATATTTCACGCAGCGCTTTTTATAAGTACAGAGATAACGTTTTTCGTATGAAAAATGATACTCCGACTCGTCTTGATTTATCTGCAGTTCTCACAGATAGAGCTGGTGTTCTTTCATCCATGAGCTCAATGCTTTCAGAAAACGGCGCTAATATTATTACAATTAATCAATCTGAGCCAAAGAACAACCTGGCTAATGTATCAATAACAATTGACATTGATGGTTTGAAGGTTTCTATTGATGAATTATTGTTATTACTAAAAACTATCGATGGTATCATTTCGATTAAAGCACTATAAACGGAGGATTTATAATGATAAATGTTGCTATAATGGGACACGGTGTTGTTGGCTCAGGTGTTGCTGAGATTTTAATTAACCACCCAGATAGAATTTCCGAAAAGGCTAAGGATTATATTAATGTAAAATACATACTTGATTTAAGAGATTTTGACTCTCTTTCTTATTCAGATAAATTTATAAAGGATTTTAATCTCATTTTAAATGACCCTGAAATTGAAATCGTTGTAGAGGTAATGGGCGGTTGCACTTTTGCTTATGATTACGTTAAAGCTTGTTTACTTGCAGGTAAGAGCGTATGCACTTCTAACAAAGAGCTTGTTGCCGAAAAAGGTGCCGAGCTTGTTAAAATTGCTTCTGAAAAAAATGCTAACTTCCTATTCGAAGCAAGTGTTGGTGGCGGCATTCCTGTATTAAGACCAATGGCGCAGTGCCTCACAGCTAATGAAATTTTAGAAATCACAGGCATTTTAAATGGTACAACAAACTATATTTTAACCAAAATGATTGAAGATAACCTATCTTTTGAAGTTGCTTTGTCTAATGCACAAAAACTTGGTTATGCAGAAAAAGACCCAACAGCAGATATTGAAGGCTTTGATGCTTGCAGAAAAATCTGCATACTAGCTTCATTAGGTTTTGGTAAACACATATATCCAAAAGACGTAGCAACTAAAGGTATTACTGACATTACTCTAGAGGATGTAGAATACGCGAACCAGCTTGGTTACGTAATTAAATTAATTGGTAAGGCAAGAAAACTTGACAATGGCAAAGTTACTGCAAGTGTTGCCCCTTCCCTTGTTAGCCGTCGAAATATGCTTTCCGGTGTTACAGACGTGTTTAATGCAGTTATGGTGCGCGGCGATGAGGTTGGCGACGTTATGTTCTACGGCAGAGGCGCAGGAAAATTTCCTACAGCCAGTGCGGTAGTTGGTGATGTTATCGACTGTGCAAAACATCTTAGCACTCGCAAATATGTTTTTTGGGAGGATGCAGAATCTGATTATGTTTCAGATTCCTCAGGAGATATTACCAAATTATACGTTAGATGTAAAACAAACAACCTTAAAGAATTAATTTCAAATCTTGTTGAAGTTTTTGGAGATATTTCATATATTAAAAATGAAGCAAAAAAAGAAGTTGTATTTTTAACAGAAAACGATATTGAGAAAACATTATTAGACAAAATTAATAGTCTGAAAGATATTGAGAATACTAAAATTCTTAATGTTATTGACTAAAATATAATTATTTTTTCGGAGGGAATTTATGGCACTTATTGTTAAAAAATTCGGTGGTAGTTCTGTAGCTAATGCCGAAAGAGTTTTTAATGTAGCAAAAATTGTTACAGAAGACTATAAAAAAGGTAATGACGTTGTAGTTGTTGTTTCGGCTCAGGGAGATACAACCGACGACCTCATTGATAAGGCGAAGGAAATTAATCCTGATGGCCCTTCAAAAAGAGAAATGGATATGCTTCTTTCAGCTGGAGAACAAATTTCTATTTCACTTTTAGCAATGGCTATCGAAAAGCTCGGTTTCCCTGCAGTCTCCCTTCTTGGCTGGCAAGCAGGCTTTGAAACCAACTCTGCATACGGAGTAGCACGCATTAAAAAGGTAGATTTTGAAAGAATCAGAAGAGAGCTTGACAACAATAAAATTGTTGTAGTTGCAGGTTTCCAAGGTCTCAACAAGCATGATGACGTTACAACCTTAGGAAGAGGCGGCTCAGATACAAGCGCAGTTGCTATCGCAGCATCTATGCACGCTGACCTTTGCCAGATTTATACAGACGTTGACGGCGTGTATACTGCCGACCCAAGAAAAGTTCCTAAAGCCATAAAAATGGACGAAATAACATATGATGAAATGTTGGAACTTGCAACTCTTGGTGCACAGGTATTAAACAACCGTTCTGTTGAAATGGCTAAAAAATACGGTGTTGAACTTGAAGTTCGCTCAAGTTTAGAGTCAACAAAACCAGGCACAATTGTAAAGGAGAAAGTTAAAATGGAAAAAATGCTTATTAAAGGTGTAGCTAAAGATAATAATGTATCAAGAATTTCAATCGTAGGCCTTGAGGATACCCCAGGTGTTGCCTTTAAGATTTTCAACAAGCTTGCAGCAAGTAAGGTTAACGTAGATATTATTTTACAGTCGGTTGGCAGAGACGGAACTAAAGACATCACATTTACCGTAACTGAAAATCAGGAAGCCGATGCAGTTAACGCTCTTAATGAACTAAAAGATATTCTTAATTATAAGACACTTACATCTGACACAACCATTTCAAAGGTTTCTGTAGTTGGTGCAGGTATGGAATCACATCCAGGCGTTGCTGCTAAAATGTTCGAAGCTCTTTCAGATGCAGGAATCAATATTCAAATGATTTCTACAAGTGAAATTAAAATTTCTGTTCTTATTGATAAAGCTGATGCAGACCGTGCAGTTATTGCAATTCACGACAAATTCGTTGACTAATTTAGATAAAATAAAAAACACCTTGCAAATTTGCAAGGTGTTTTTTTTGACTAAAATTAGAGCATTTGAAGCAACACACCGGCAGCAACTGCTGAACCGATAACACCGGCTACGTTTGGTCCCATTGCATGCATTAAAAGGAAGTTACCTGGATCCTCTTCCTGACCAACCATTTGCGACACACGAGCAGCCATAGGAACTGCAGAAACACCTGCAGAACCGATGAGAGGATTAACCTTTCCCTTAGTTAAAACGCACATTAATTTACCAAACAGTACACCACTGGCAGTACTAAAGCAGAATGCAACAAGTCCCATTAAAACAATACCAAGTGTTTTTAAATTTAAGAATGTTGCTGCATTTGTTGTTGCACCTACTGTAGTGCCTAGGAAAATTGTAATAATATTCATAAGCTCATTCTGAGAGGTTTTACAAATACGATCAACAACTCCTGATTCCTTCATTAAGTTACCAAGCATTAACATACCAACAAGTGGGGCTGCATCAGGTAACAAGAGTGAAACTACAGTTGTAACTAAAACAGGGAAAATTATCTTCTCTGTCTTGCTAACAGTTCTAAGTTCCTTCATTCTAACAAGACGTTCTTTCTTAGTTGTAAGAAGTCTCATAATAGGTTTCTGAATAAATGGAATGAGTGCCATATATGAATATGCGGCAACAGCAATAGGTCCAAGTAAATTAGGACTTAGTTTTGAAGTAACAAATATTGCCGTTGGTCCATCGGCACCGCCGATAATACCAATAGAACCGGCTTCTTGAGGAGTAAATCCTAATGCTAATGCGCCAATAAATGCGGTAAAAATACCTATTTGAGCAGCTGCACCTAACAAAAAGCTCTTAGGGTTACTGATTAGAGGTCCAAAGTCGGTCATAGCGCCAATACCTAAGAAAATAAGTGGTGGGTAAATTCCTAATTTTACGCCTAAATAAAGTATATCAAGTACACCACCGCTATGTAAAACTTCACCAAAATCTATGCCCGATGAACCGTTTGAAATCCAAAGTTCAGGATGGAACATATTTGCTCCCGGAAGGTTTGAAAGCAACATACCAAATGCAATTGGTAATAAAAGCAATGGTTCGAATTTTTTAACAATTGCCAAATACAATAGTACACAGGCTACACCAATCATTACAAGGTATTTCCAACCATCACCAACAAAGAAAGTTGCAAAGCCTGAACTGCTAAGTATACCGCTTAGCGCGTCTATAAATTCTGAAAACATTTGCTATTCTCCTATCACTAAAAAGGCCTTGTATTATCCGCAATACCGGCACTTGCCCAAGCTGGTCTCACACCAACTCGTTTAACGGTTTTTATTACCGGTCGAACACCAGAACCGCTATACATTGTAGCAACTGCAGCAGCAATTACGGCTATAATCTCTGAGCTTGGTTCATTAGACTCTCTTTCAGCAGCAGGAACTGCTTTAGGAGCCGGTTCTACCTCGACTTTAACAGGCTTTTGAGATTCTTTTTTAAACAGTTGACCAACTATTCCAAATAAGACAAGAATTAACACTAACAATACTAGCATTGCAAATACAATTACAATTCCTGAGAAAGTAACGTTAATGCCTATACCAAGGATATTATCCATAATATTCCTCCCAACACAATATCTTTCTTAATTATAATACATTAGATAAAATATAGCAACAGTTATTTCCACGAAAATATAGTTAAATTTGATAATTTCTTTTACTATTTTACATTAATCCCCTATTTTGTCCGCAATTGTGGCAAAAACATCACCGCAAGAACTGTCTGAATTTTCCGAAAGCACGACAACCGTATATTTTGGTTCGTCATATGGGAAAAAGCCGCAAAACCAAGTGTTAATAACTTTTTCTCCATTTTTGATTATTCCTGTTTCGGCAGTTGCAGTCTTTCCTGCAGCTGATACAGTTTTTGGACAAGCCATTACACCAGTTCCGCCCTCTTCTAAAACGCCTTTTAAATACTTTTTAATTATATCAGCAGTTGTTTTCTTCATTAATTTAATGGGCGTGGATTTCTCGTATTTGTTTATTATTCCCCCCTCTGCCAGTTCGCCTTCATAAATAGAAGGAGTATAATAAATTCCACCATTAGCAATTGCAGAATAGATATTACTAATAACTACTGTCGAAAGCATTAAATCTCCTTGCCCTATACTAAGGTTAGCAAGAGCACGATTAGACGTCTGTAGTTTTTTAATATCGCCTAAACTACCTTTAGCAGAAAAGAATCCGTTAGCAAGTGAAACAAAATTTTCAAAACCCGCCTTTTTTGCCATATCATATATTTTATCTGCTCCAAGTTTTACAGCTAAATTATAAAAATAGGTATTACACGAATATTTTATTGCCTGTTCCATATTAACGGTCCCATGACCTGACAAATTGTGACAACGAAAATCAAGCCCATCTATATTAGCAATACCATTACAGTTATAACAAAATTCTAAACAACCATTTTCAATGGCGGCTGCCGCTACGCAGGGTTTAAATACAGAGCCTACGTTAAAATTTTCAAGCGCTCGATTTATAAGTGGCGCGGATTCATCATTCAAATAATCTCCAATATTCTCAGGATTATAATCAGGTCTGCTTACCATGGCTTTAATTTTACCTGTTTCCACTTCGGTTATCAAAACAGCTCCTTTATTAAGCTTTGAAGACGCCTCTTCCGCTGCCTGTTGTATTTTACTATCAATAGTTGTAACTAACCCCTTCTGCATTTGACTTAAGTGATTTTCAATTTTTGCAGAACCTAAAAGTAAGTCTCCCTGTCCAGAAATTCCTACGTTTATATAAATCTGTTCTTCATTATATAAAATATCGTCAAAGGCTTTTTCCAGGCCTGATACTCCCCTATTGTTTGAATCTGTATACCCTATAATGTGTTTTGCAAGACTCTCATTAGAAATACCGTTTTTATATGCAAAAGAAACTATACCTTCTGAATATATTGGTCTATCTGTGATTCTAAGCGCGAATTTGTTTTCTCTTATTTCATTAATTATTTCTACCATCTCTTCTCCGGTAAAAAAATCGCCAACGCTTTTTAAAGCTACCGGATTATTTGTAATTAACACTGCATATCTATCAAAGTTGTTTGTTAATCTGTTAAGATTACAATCATAGATTGTTCCCCTGACATTTCTTAACACAATTTTTTTACTTGTTGTGTTATTTGCAGTTTCCGATAGCCGAGGAGTTAAAGCTATAGAGCAAACTCTTAATGCACAAAAAAACAGCGCCGTCAAAACTATAATATATGAAACAATAATTCTTTTGTAAGACAAAAAAACACATCCTTTGTTATAAGTATTAACAAAAGGATGTGTTTTTAATTATTCAGATTTCATTCTAAGCATAGAGCCAACTTTAATCTCTCTATTATATGGAATTTGAATCTTCATCATAGGATGAGGGGCAACATCAATTGCCTCACCTTTTTCGTTATAAAGCTCGTGAGCAGTAATTAGGAAGGGTTCGCTACCTGCTTCAAGACAATCGAATTCTTGGCCCTTGAAAAATTTGTTTTTCATAGTTGCAATAATTCTTCCATTTTCGTATCCGTCAACAACGGCTGCAACAGAATAATCTCTTACATAACCTGCAGATTCATAGGTTTGAGAGTTTTTAGGTGTGCCAAAATAAAATCCTGTACTATAGTTTCTGTGGCTGATTTTATTAAGTTCATCCGTAACCCAATTAGGCAATGTCCAATTGTCGTAATCTTTCTCAAGGCTTCTTAACGCGCCTGCATAAGCATTGGAAGCAACTGCAACGTAATATTGAGATTTTGCTCTTCCTTCGATTTTAAGACTGCCTACACCGGCTTCGCAAAGTTCTTTCAGATGGTCTGCCATACACAAGTCATTTGCATTTAAAATATAAGTTCCCTTATCTGTTTCGGTAATATCAAAATGTTGGCCCTCTCTGTTGGTTTCCACAAGAGAGTACGACCAACGGCAAGGCTGTGCACAGTCTCCCCTGTTTGCATCTCTGCCGGTCATATAGCTTGAAAGAAGACACCTTGCAGAAAAGGAAACGCACATTGCGCCATGGACAAAACATTCCAAAGTTAAATCCTTTGGAGTTTTTGCACGAATCTCTGCAATTTCATCAATAGATAATTCACGTGCTAAAACAACTCTTTTAGCGCCCATATTATAAAACGCATTTGCCGTCTCATAATTTACAATACCCGACTGTACAGAAACGTGTAATTCGCATTTTGGAGCATATTTCAGCGCCATACCAATAGTACCTATATCTGCGGCAATAATAGCGTCTGCGCCACATTCCTCTACACTTCTTAAAAAGTCAGGAATCCTCACTACCTCGTCATTATGTGGCAAAGTATTACAAGCAACGTGAACCTTAACACCGTGTTTGTGGGCATATTCTATTCCCTCTGCCATCTGCTTTTCGCCAAAATTGGTGGCAGCGGTTCGCATTCCAAATTCTTCTCCTGCAATATAAACTGCATCTGCGCCAAAATCCACGGCAGTTTTAAGTCGTGTTAAGTCACCTGCAGGACAAAGTAATTCCATTTTGTTATAACTCATAATACCGCCTTAATCAACAAAATAGATGCCTTCTCTGATAAGCCTGTTTTGAGTATTTACGTGTGCATCTAAGGTCTTGTTGTAATAAAAATTCATAAATTTATCTGTTATAAAATAATAATGACCGTCAAGAGACGTTGCAGGCTGTAGGGCCGCCTTAATTGAATCAAGACTTGGAGAACATAAAGGTCCAACCGGAATTCCGGGAGTCTCGTAAGTATTGTATCTGCCTGAACCATAGGGGTAGTCTCTTGTTGGATTAGACTGTAATAATGCACCCGCACCCCAGTCGTTTAAACGATTGTAGAAAATTGCTGCAACCTTCTGCTTATCTTCAAAACTTGCACTGCTTGCTTCAAGTTCAATAACAGATGCAAGTGACATTATTTCGTGCATAGACCTGTTTAATGCCTTTGCCTGTTCTCTCATTTCAGAAGTAAACTGTTTGTCAAATTCCCCTAACATCTTAGATACTGCAAGTCTTGCGCACTCCTCAGAGTCGTCATAGCAGTAGAATCTATATGTATTGGGGAACAAATAACCTTCAAATCTCCAATAAACAGAATCCACAGGTATGTTTTTAATAAAGTCATAAGAATATTCAACGTTTTGAATAGCGTTCTTAAGGTCGGCCTTTTCGCAAACACCCTTATCTACAAGAAGTTTAATAATATCGTCAACACTACTCATTTCAGGAATCATAACCTCAACGCTATCGGCAGTTGCGCCATCATTTATTAACATATTTGCTATAGCGCTATATCCTGATTCATCACTAAAATTATATACACCGTATTTATATTGACTACCATAACCCTTTATCTTTGAAAATGCCAAAAACAGTGTTTCACTCTTAATAGCTCCAGTATCTTTTAGCTGCTCAGCTATTTGACGTGTAGATGAGCCCTGTTTAATTTCAAGAACAATTTCATTTCCTCTTCCGGGACCTATGCCCAGATAATCAAAAACACCTATCACTGTTACAAAAGCAAGTCCAACTGAAATTACAACAATTGCCAAAATCCAAAGAATTGATTTCAGAGCAACTTTCTCTTTTTTTACCTTTTTAGGAGGTTCTCCGTTGTATATTTCAAAGCCTTCTCCGATTATAAAATCATCAAGTGGGGCATTGTTATTCTCTTTAGACATATTTTACTCCTATCTTTTGCAAGTCTTAATCTTTTTATCGGTAACGATAATATTAACAGCCTTATCGTACTTACCATGGTACATAAATGGTACTAATTCATTGCTGTAGCAAATACCAACCGATATGCCTGTAAACTTAGACATATATCTGTCATAATAGCCTTTTCCATAGCCAATTCTATACCCATTCATATCAAACTGCATACCGGGCACTATCATAAGGCACCCTGTAAAATCTGTAACAACAGGAAAATCTGAAGGCGGTTCCAAAACAGAAAAAGTTCCAGGAGATAATTCGTCAACCGAATTAATATAATGGAACTCCATTTCTCTTGTATCTTTAATACAACGAGGAACAGCAACCTTTTTGCCATCGTTAAGTGCCATTTGAATAATATTTATTGTACTTACTTCTATTGCAGTAGAAACATAAATCAATACTGTCTTAGCAGGCTTATATTCATTAAGTTTTTTAATATTATTAGCAATCTGCTCGTCCAAGGCAGTCTTTTTTTCACTACTCATATTTTCTCTTCTTGAACGGGAAGTAAGTCTTAGGTCTTGTTTGTACTTTCGTATATCTATTGGATGCATTGCATTGAATCCTTTAATTTTTTAGAAATTTTGCCATCACCGGTAATGTAATCAACAATAGCAAAAGCAAATTCTAAAGCAGTACCTGCACCTTTACCTGTAATAACGTTTGACTCGGTAACACATGGAGCGTTTACCACATTAGCGCCAACAAGTTCTTTTTCAAAACCAGGATAACAAGTTGCAGATTTGTTTTCAAGTATACCTTTATGTCCTAAGACAGAAGGTGCGGCACAAATAGCGGCAACAAGTTTGTTATTATTATAGGCTTTTAAAAGAAATTCCACAACCTTTTCACAAGCTTCAAGATTAGGTGTGCCCGGAATTCCACCAGGTAAAATTACACCGTCAATATCATCCGACCACTGAAGCTCAGATAAAGATTTGTCAGCTTTTACAGTAATATTATGAGAGCCGGTAATATATTCTCCGCCGACACCTACAGTGTTAATTTCAATATCAGCACGTCGAATTATGTCAACGGTTGCAAGTGCTTCGATTTCCTCAAAGCCATTTGCTAAAAATAGATATAGCATTTTTTCCTCCAAATTAAATGGTGCCAAGCACCTCTTTTAAAACATCTTGTCTGATTTCTTCAATAGTTCTGAGTTTTGAGCCATCTGCACAAGAAATTATAGACCAATTTGAAAACTGTGCAGTAAATATTGCGGCTTTTCTGCACCTTTCAAGATACTCAGTATCTTTTTCGTGAATATCTTTAGAGCCGCCGTTTTGGTCATACCTAGACTCCATCAGTTTTTGTGAAACATCGTTTGGAACATCAAGAAAAATTACTTTATCAGGTTTTGGTATGCCAAGCTTCACATATTCAAAATCATATAGCCAAGTAAGATAATCTTCCCACATTTCTTGGGGCAGTTTAGAGCATTGATGAACCGCATTGGAAGTTGTATATCTTCCTGCAATTACAATGCCACCGTTGTTATAATAATTTCCCCAGTCTTTCTTAAAGGACGCATATCTGTCACATGCATAAAAGCAGGAAGCGGCATAAGCATTTACATCATCCGGTTTCGAACCAAACTGACCTGCAAGATACATTTTTATAAGCGCAGAAGAATCGTCAGAATAATTAGGAAAAGATACTGTGCAACAGTCAATTCCCTTTTCTTTTAAACCTTGAGGTAATAAATCAAGTTGAGTTGATTTTCCGCTACCATCAAGACCTTCTATTACTATTAACTTACCCATAATTATTTAACCTTTTTCATATTTTCGTAAAATTCGCGCATTTCCTTAATTTTACCACAGGTCATTTTACCTTCAGGGCATCCGCCTGAAACACAGGAAGGACCAGCGTTTTTAAAGAGGTTGGGAGCAACCTCACAAACAAGTGCTAGCATCTGATTTGCAACGTCTTGAATTTCCCATTGCGCTCTGTTACAACAACGATGACGGAAGAAATTATGTAGGCTTCTTGCGTTCATTGTAAGAACCATTTTTGTATCACAAGCGTTAGGCAGAACAAATCTTGCATCTTCAATGGCCTTTTTCTCAGCAGCTCTGTTTGCAGTCTTTTCGTCCATACCGTTTTTGAGCATTTCTGTTAAATGCTTTTCTTTTAAAATCTCAGTTAATTTTTCGTAATATTCTTTATCTTTCTGCATTGCCTCTTCAAAAATTTTCAATGCCTCAGGGTCTGCAGAAATTTCAGGCGGTGTTACGTACTCAAAATCATTCTCCGCAACATAACGTTGACTTTGAACAGAAAAAGACGCCATTCTGTGTCTTGTTATTTGTGCCAACAGAGCACGAGAAACACCTTCAATACCAAAGGTAAAGCTAACGTGTTCTATTGGGCTCTCATGTCCGATTTCAGAAAGCATTTCTACAAAAGATGCAACCTTTTCGTCGGTAAGTCCGTTTCTTATTCCATCTATACTGGAAGGAGAATAACAAAGCTTTGCCGCCGACGCAACCGAATATTCAGGATTCGGAGTGTAGGTTAAAAGGGTTACTTTTGCCATATAAAACATCTCACTTTACTTTAATTTAATAAATATTTTATTTATTATATCAAATTTTAGATGCTTTTA
>JAZNBQ010000131.1:0-9364 GCA_045587065.1 Acutalibacteraceae bacterium
AATTTCCATAATTTTAAATGCCATTTTAGGCTCCAGACCTTTGTGCATAAGGTATACCATTATGGAGTCACGAGTACCGATAACGTCGGAAATGGTGCAAGTGCCGTTGGAAATTAAATCCTTAGCGTTGCCCAGATAAACGTCGGTACCATGAGAAAGACCTGAAATCTGCAACAGGTCGGAAAAGGTTTTGGGTTGACAGTCCACAAGCATTTCTCGTGAGAATTTTGTGCCAAACTCCGGTATACAATAGGTGCCCGTTTTGGATTCTATGTCTTCCGGCGATACTCCGATAGGTTCGGTAGAAGTGAAAAGCTTATAAACCTTAGGGTCGGTCATGGGAACGTCGTTTACAGGAATGCCTGTATATTCCTCTAGATATTTATAGGTAGTTGGTACCACGTGACCCAATTCATCAAGCTTTAGAATTGTATCGTGAATTGAATGGAAGTCGAAATGGGTGGTAATGGAAGAGGAACTTACGTCGTCGGCAGGATGCTGAACAGGACAGAAGTCGTAAATTGTGTTGGTGCGAGGCACTACTACCATTCCGCCAGGGTGTTGTCCTGTGGTCTGCTTGATTTTGGATTTTTCTACCTTTTTGGCAAGGCGGTTCATTTCAGCCTGTGAAAGTACTATGTTTTTTGCCTCGCAATACGCCCTTACAAAGCCAAAGGCTGTTTTCTCGGCTATAGTGGAAATTGTACCTGCTTTGAAAACGTTTTCGCTACCGAAAAGACTTTCGGTAAACTTATGGGCAAAGGGCTGATATTCGTCTGAGAAGTTAAGGTCGATATCAGGTACCTTGTCACCGTCGAAACCAAGGAAGGTTTCAAAAGGAATATCGTGGCCGTTGCGGTTATAATCGGTTCCGCAGTCCGGACACTTTTTAGGCGGAAGGTCAAAGCCTGAGCCGTACTCGCCCTTAAGGAAAAATTCGCTCTTTTTACATTTTGGGCAAACGTAGTGGGGGGCCAGCGGATTAACCTCTGAAATACCTGCCATTGTGGCAACAAAGGAAGAACCTACTGAACCTCGTGAGCCTACCAAGTAACCGTGGGCTTCACTATCGGCAACTAACTTTTGAGCCGTTACGTACATTATGGAAAATCCGTGCTTGATAATTGAGGTGAGCTCTCTGTCAAGACGCTTTTCTACTACCTCAGGAAGATTTTCTGAGTACATTTCTCTTGCTTTCTTCCAGCAAATCTCGGTAAGTATTTCGTCTGAGCCCTCAATAACAGGTGGGTAGTTACCCTCAGGCACAGGGATTATATCTTCGTCGATTAAATCGGCAATTTTGTTTGGGTTATCTATTACAAACTCTTTTGCTCTGTCTCCGAAATAGTCGAAATCGGAAAGCATTTCAGGTGTGTTTTTAAGATAGAGTGGGGCTTGATGGTCAAAGTCCTCAAAGCCTTGTCCTGCCATTAGAATTTTACGAAGAATTTCGTCCTCTTTTTTAAGGAAGTGAACGTCGCCTGTGGCAACTACAGGTTTGCCAAGTTTATCGGCAAGTTCTACCACCTTGCGGTTAAAGTCTTTTATTACCTCCAGACTTGTTACCTTTTTAAAGCGGTTGGGCTTTGGTTGGCCTGTTTTTTTGTCAACTCGGACAACCGAGCTTTCTCTTACCATAAACTCATTATTGCCAAGAGGCTGAATTTCTAAATAATCGTAATAATCGGCAATTTCTAAAAGGCGTTCTTCGCTTTCGCCATCTATAATTGCTTTGTAAAGCTCACCCTGTTCACAGGCGCTACCTAAAATGAGGCCCTCTCTATGTTTATCAAGCTCACTTTTTAGGGTGATAGGTCTGTGATAAAAGGTATCAAGATGGGCTTTGGAAACCAACTGATACAAGTTCTTAAGACCTGTAAGGTTTTTAACAAGGATTATCTGATGGTTGATTCTTCCCTCTTTGTAAAGGGTGGCAAAATCTGTGCCGTATTTTTCGTCGTTTAAAAAATAACTTTCTACGCCGTAGATTACCTTGAAATCTCCGCCGTTTTTCCTGATATCTTTAACGGCGCCTGCGGCAGATGGGTAAGACTGCACTACGCCGTGGTCGGTTATGGCTACTGCTTTGTGTCCGAGTTTAAAGGCGCAGTTAACCAAATCTGCACCACTTGCAATAGCGTCCTTGGAAGACATATTGGTATGGGCATGAAGTTCTACTCTGTGCTCTCCCTCATAGGTCTCCTTTGGCTCGTATTTTTCTACTGTTGCTATGGCGGTTGGCGTTACAACAAAATCTTTTGACCAGTCATCAAAAGCGTAATCTCCGTTTAAGATTATCCATACGCCGTTTTGCAAGGGCTTAATATCGTCTATTCTGTTGTTGTCTACAGGGCGCATTTTAACGGTAACTGCATTTTCGTGGTCGGAAACACAAAAGCTTACCCTTTGCTTGTCCCCTCTTTTTGTGGGAGCAATTTCTAAATCAAAAACCTCTCCGTAAACACAAACCTTTGTGTCGTCAGGTGTTACGCTCATCATTGGTTTTACGTTAGTATCAAGTCGTCTTCCGTAAAACTGCTTTGCGCTTTCTATGTATATAGGAAGATTATCTTTGGGCACGTAATCATAGACCTTTTTGGGAGCCTCTTTTTTCTCCTCTTTCTGAGGCTTTGGCATTTCAATTTCCTGAGGCTTTGGAAGAGCTATTTCTACGTCGTCGGTAATTCCTGAATATTCTACCGTTACGTCTAAACCAAAGCTGCTTTTTACCCTGTTTGCAAAGGTAAGAGCAAACTCGTTTTGAGTAAGGGTTTCCAGTCCACCGAATTTAAGGCCTATTAAGACCTTACCTTCTTCTATTTTATATTCTGCCTGATTAAGATAACCGTTTAAAACGATGGATTTTCTGCAAATATCGGCAGCTATGTCTTTACAAGCCTCTTTGCAAAAGGCGGTGGCAGGGTAATCTACCTGAATTTCTATTGAGTTTAATGACATATTAGAGACACAGGATGCTTTAAAATCAAAAAATTCTTCGTTTCTTATATATGTATCGCTAAAAAGGCCAAGAGATATTTCCCTAGCCTCGATATCTATATTGTAGGATTTAATTTCTGCCTGTGACAATGCACTTGTTTTATCGGTAAATACCGAAAAAATCTCTGATAGTTTGGACATTCTTTTATTCTGAAAAAGAATTGATTTCCTGCTCCAGAGCGTCGAGCAATTCTTCTTCAGGCACCTTTCTTAAAATTTTTCCTTTTTTAAAGAGAAGCCCTTCTCCTTTGCCTCCTGCTATACCCAGGTCGGCTTCCTTTGCTTCTCCGGGGCCGTTTACAACACAACCCATAATTGCAACTGTTATGTTTTTATTTACCTTAGCAAATCTTTCTTCCGCCTTTTTTGCAAGGCCAATTAAATCTATACTTGTCCTGCCGCAAGTGGGGCAAGAAACAAATTTTATTCCGTCATTTCTAAGACCCAGACCAAGGAGCAAATCCTTTGCGGCCTTTACTTCTAAAACAGGGTCGTCGGTAAGAGAAACTCTTATAGTTGAACCGATTCCTCTGAGCAAGAGCCCTCCGATACCTGCCGCAGACTTTATAACGCCAAGGCGCTGCGTTCCTGCCTCGGTTACCCCTAAATGAAGCGGATATTTGCACTTTTCTGCCGCAAGAACGTATGCATCGTACATTCTTTTTGTGTCTGAGGATTTTAAAGATAAAACTATATTATCAAAATCGAACTTTTCAAGAAGAGAAATATGATAAAATCCGCTTTCTACCATTGCCTCAGGTGTTGGAGCACCATATTTTGCTAAAATCTCTTTTTCAAGAGAACCTGAATTTACGCCGATTCTAATAGGAACTCCGGCGTTACTGCAGGCCCTTGCAACCTGACGCACCTTTTCATCGTTGCCGATATTACCGGGGTTTATTCTAACCTTGTCTACCCCTGCAGCCACGCTCTCCAGCGCCTGTTTATAATCGAAATGTATATCTGCAACAACAGGAATCTTTATGTTTTCCTTCAAGGCATAGATAAGCTTTACGGCATCACTGTTGGGAACCGAAACTCTGATAATTTCACAACCTGCGGCTTCAAGTCTTTTGGCCTGTTCCACATTACCGTTAATGTCGTCCCAAGGGGCGTTTAGCATGGACTGTATGGAAATTTCGGCTCCGCCGCCTATGGTTAGGTTTCCAACCTTTACCTGTTTAGTTGTATCGTTAGTAAACATTTTTTCACCCCATTATAAGTGTGATGATATCTTTTGCCATAACAAGAACCATAAATCCTATGAGCAAAGCAAAGCCTATAGCGTGTATTACTCCCTCGTACTTCTGAGGTACAGGCTTTCTTGTTACAAGTTCTATTAAAATAAACAAAATTCTTCCGCCGTCTAAAGCAGGAATCGGGAAAAGATTGAATATTCCAAGATTTATAGTAATAAGGGCAAGTATAGGCAGAGTGTTGAAAAGATTTTCTTTAGCCACCGAACCAATAGCCGCGGTGATACCAACAGGACCTGACATTGCCGAAATGCCGTATTTTCCTGTTATAAGGTCGATAAAAGAAAACCATACTATTCTGCACTGAGAAATTGCCGACTTAAAGGTATATTCTATAAAGGTTAAGGGGTTCTTTTCTACACCTTTTACGTAAAAATCAAATTCCACATAGGAAATGCCCTTTTCTTCACTTGTTTTAAACTGAACGTTATTAAGGGCAACCTTTTCTCCGTCGCGACGAACCACAAAATCAAGTGAGCCGTCCTCGACTCCCGTAAAAGCATAGCTAAGTTCGTAGGTTGTGAAAATCTTTCTGCCGTCTACCGAAAGGATTTTATCTCCCTCTTTCAGACCGGTGGTTACACTTGTTGCTTCCTCTCTGAACTTAGCAACGGTGGTAGATGCAAATTTTGTTTGAGGAATAAGGGTAATAGCAATTATAACAAGGCCCAAAAGAAGATTGAATAAAGCTCCGTTTGCCACTATAAAAAGTCTTTTTAAAGGGGATTTCTTGCAAAAAGCTCTGTGGTCAGCACTTTCTTCATCCTCTCCCTCCATAGCACAATAGCCCCCAAGGGGAATAAGGTTTACACTATAAAGGGTTTCTCCCCATTTTTTCTTTAAAAGCTTGGGGCCAAAGCCTACGGCAAATTCATTTACTCTCACACCTGTAATTTTTGCCGCAATAAAATGACCAAACTCGTGAATTATAATAAGCAGAACAAACATAAGTATTGCGACTAAGTATGGCCATACGTTGCCCCAAATATTTGCTATAAAAGAAATAATAATCACCTTTTTAAATAGAATTTTTTACAAGTTCTCTTGCCGCTTTATCTGCAGAGAAAACGTCTTCTAACGTAAAACTGCTTTGTGCAGCCTGAGCATCGGTTGCCTTTCTTACAAGCTGGGCAATTTGTAAAAACTTAATTTTGCCATCAAGGAAAAGCGCTACCGCTTCTTCGTTAGCGCCATTGGCAGCGGCAGGTTTAAGTCCGCCCTGTCTTATAGCGTCAACACAGATGTCAAGGCAAGGGAACGCCTCTCTGTCAGGTCGTGCAAAGGTAAGTGTGCCTACGTCTGACAGACTGAGTCTGTCACAGCACATCTTGTCTCTCTTGGGATAGGTTATTGCATATTCAATAGGCAGACGCATATCCGGAGTGCCCATCTGACCGATTACCGCACCATCGCAAAGCTCCACTGCAGAGTGAAGTATGCTCTGGCGATGAACCAACACTTCAATATCATCAGGCTTAACACCGAAAAGATGAACTGCTTCTATAACCTCAAGGCCTTTATTCATAAGGGTTGCAGAATCTATTGTAATTTTGCTTCCCATGGACCAGTTAGGATGGTTAAGAGCCTGAGCAACAGTAACATTTTCAAGTTCCTCTTTAGTTTTTCCGTAAAACGGACCGCCTGATGCAGTTAAAATTATTTTGGAAAGGGCGCCTTTTGGCACACCTTGTAAAGACTGGAATATTGCCGAATGTTCGCTATCTACAGGAATAATTTTTACTTTATTCTTTTTAGCGGCGGCATTAACAAGGTCGCCTGCAGTAACCAAGGTTTCCTTATTTGCAAGGGCAATATCGTTTTTAGCCTTAATTGCCGCCAAAGTAGGTTTTAATCCTGCAATACCAACAATGGCGTTTAAAACTATGTCAGCTTTAAGGGTTGCTACCTCGCACACTCCCTCATCACCGGTTAAAACCTTGATTTTTGTGTCGGCTAGTTTTATCTTTAACTCTTCTGCCGCTTTTTTATCAAAGACCGCTACTTTTTGAGGTAAAAACTCTCTTGCCTGAGCCTCAAGCTTTTTTATATTTTTACCCGCTGCAATAGCTTTTACTACATAACCGTTTTTTCTTGCGACGTCTAATGCCTGTTCCCCAATTGAACCGGTTGAACCTAAAATAACAAGGGTTTTACTCATAGCACTACCTCCGCATTGGTAAGCAGCAAAGACATTACCGGCGCTACAAGAAGGAAGGAATCAAGTCTGTCAAGAACGCCGCCGTGACCGGGTATTAATTTTCCGTAATCCTTTATACCAAAATCTCTTTTAATGGCAGACATAAATAAATCGCCCATCATACCTACGACACTAAAGAAGGGTGTTGCCACAAGAAGCAACCAGAGGTTTGCAGTATAACCTGTTATTTTGTTAAAGACAAGACAGATAATAACGGTTCCTATTAAAGAACCTGCTACACCGCCTACCGAACCCTCAATTGTCTTTTTAGGACTGATAACAGGGGCTAGTTTATGTTTGCCCATTGCAATTCCTACAAAGTAAGCAAAGCAATCGGAAATTGAAGAGAAATTGAAAAGCAGAACAAAATAGAAAAGGCCGTGTCCGTCGGAAAAGTTTAAAATTCTTTCAAAGGTTGAAAAACCGTAAGAGAGAATTACAGGCATTGAAAGAGACATTATTATCTGTTCCGCACCAAAAGTTTTATGACGGAAAAGGGCTAGAAGAACTACAAAAAGAGCATAAAAAACAGTTATAAGCTCTACGTCAAGAAATAGCCCTTTGTAAGAAAACTGTACCGCAGCAGAATAAAGCATAGCTGCAACCACAGGGGTCATTCTTTTTACACAACCTGTATTATGAAGCATCTCGTAAGAGGCAAGAGCTGAAAGTATGCTTAATGCTATAACAATAGTCAGTGGGTAGTAGGAATTAAGAATAAGAGCCGCCACCACTATAATAATAGCAACAACACCTGAAATTATACGTGTTTTCACTCTTAAACACCTCCAAAACGCCTGTTTCTTAAATTATAATCATCAATGGCTTTTTCTAAATCGGCAGGGGTAAAATCCGGCCATAAGACGTTAGAAAACCAAAACTCACTATAAGCAGACTGCCAAATAAGGAAATTGGAAAGTCGGTACTCTCCGCTGGGTCTTATTATAAGCTCAGGGTCAGGGTAGCTTTTTGTATAGATATGAGAAGAAATTGTTTCTTCGGTTATATCTTCTGCCGGAATTCCCTGATTTATAATATCTTTTACCGCATGAACAAGTTCATCTCTGCCGCCATAGTTAATTGCCATATAAACCTTTAAGCCTGTTGCATCCTTAGAGTCATATTCCGCGGTTTCCATTAGCTTTACAATGTCCTCCGGCATACCGCTTCTGTCTCCGATGAACTCAAGCTTTATATTTTCGCTTTTAAAGTTTGCCGAATCTTTAAGATAATCTCTGAAAAGGTTCATAATAGCGTCAACCTCTTCTTTTGGTCGGCGCCAATTTTCAGTAGAAAAGGCATAAACAGTTAAATACTTAATGCCTATTTTGTTGCAGTATCTGGCTATTTCTTTAAATTTTTTCGACCCAGCCACATGGCCTGCGGTTCTTGGCAGCGAGCGTTTTTTTGCCCATCTGCCGTTACCATCCATAATAATAGCAATGTGCTGAGGTAATATTCTTTCGGTTTTTAAGGTTTTCCTCTTAAAAAAAGCCAAAACTATCGTCCTTTCAAAAAATCCACCAGGCAGACGCATGATGGATTTTAAAAATTTAGATTTCCAATATTTCTTTTTCTTTTGCAGCCTGTAAGCTATCAATTTCGGCACAGAACTTATCGGTTACGTTCTGGATTTTCTTTTCGCCGTTTTGTTGGTCGTCCTCAGTGATATCTCCTGCTTTTTTCATTGCTTTAAGTTTTTCAATAGCATCTCTTCTGATAGAACGAACTGCAACTTTGCTGTCCTCTGCCATTTTCTTAACTTCTTTTACAAGCTCCTTACGACGCTCCTCGGTTAGAGGTGGGAAAGTAAGTCTGATTACTCTGCCGTCATTATTTGGATTAATTCCAATATCTGAGGTCTGAATTGCCTTTTCAATAAGCTTCAGGGTTGTTGTGTCCCAAGGTTGAATCTGTAATGTACGAGCCTCAGGTACAGATACGGTTGCAATCTGTTGAATTGGTGTTGGGCTTCCGTAATAGTCAACTGAAATTTTATCTAAAACTGCGGCGTTTGCTCTTCCTGCTCTTACAGTCGCAAAATCTCTTGTTAATGCAGAAATGGATTTGTCCATTTTTTCCTCTGTGTTTTTAATTAAGGTGTTCATATTTTTCCTCCTATTTAACCAATGTGCCGATGGTCTCACCGGTAATTGCTCTCTTTATGTTATTAGGGTCATCAAGATTAAATACCAAAATCTTAATATCGTTGTCCTGGCAAAGTGATGCGGCGGTACTGTCCATAACGTTAAGGCCAAGGCTCAATACGTCGTGATGGGTAAGCTCATCGTACTTTTTAGCATCAGGATTCTTTTTAGGGTCGCTATCATACACGCCATCAACGTTGGTTGCTTTAAAGATAACGTCCGCATCAATTTCTGCGGCGCGTAATGCTGCAGCTGTATCTGTAGAGAAGAATGGATTTCCTGTTCCGCAACCGAAAACTACAAGTCTTCCCTTTTCTAAATGCCTTACTGCCTTATTTCTGATATAAGGCTCGGCAATTTGTCTCATTTCTATTGCAGTCTGAACTCTCACGTCTACCCCCAACTGCTCTAAAGCATCACAAAGGGCAAGAGAGTTAATGCATGTTGCAAGCATTCCCATATGGTCGGCACGTGTTCTGTCCATTTTGCCGCTGCTTCTGCCACGCCAGAAATTTCCGCCGCCTACAACTATGGCAATTTCCACTCCCATTTCGTGACATTCTTTAATGCTCTGGCACACCTCGATAACCTTGTCAAAGTCAAGACCTGTCTTTTGGCTGCCTGCAAGGGCCTCTCCGCTAAGTTTAATAAGTACTCTTTTATATACCGGTTTTTTATTTTTCATAGAGGATTTTCTCCTTATAAAGTCATTATTTATATTTTACCTTACAAGGCTCATAAAGTCAATTAAATTAATTATATTATTA
>JAZNBQ010000132.1:0-10695 GCA_045587065.1 Acutalibacteraceae bacterium
GTAAATGCAACACCTGTACCACAGTTGTCACCCATATTACCAAATGCCATCATCTGTACGTTAACAGCGGTACCCCAAGAATAAGGAATATCGTTGTCACGACGGTAAACGTTTGCACGAGGGTTGTCCCATGAACGGAAAACAGCTTCAACAGCGCCCATTAACTGCTCTTTAGGATCAGTTGGGAAATCTTTGCCGATTTTGCTCTTGTATTCAGCCTTAAACTGTTCAGCAAGAACCTTAAGGTCTTCAGCAGTAAGCTCAACGTCCTGAGTTACGCCTTTTTCTTCTTTCATTTTGTCGATAAGCTCTTCAAAATATTTCTTACCAACTTCCATAACTACGTCAGAATACATCTGAATAAATCTTCTGTAGCAGTCATAAGCCCAACGAGCGTTGCCACTCTTTGCAGCCATAGTTTCAACAACGTCTTCATTAAGACCAAGGTTAAGAATGGTGTCCATCATACCAGGCATAGAAGCACGAGCACCGGAACGAACAGAAACGAGAAGAGGATTCTCCTTGTCACCGAACTTTTTACCGGTAATGTCTTCCATCTTGTCGATGTATTCCATAATCTGTGCCTGAATATCATCATTAATTTTTCTGCCGTCCTCATAATACTGAGTACAAGCTTCGGTAGTTACAGTGAAACCCTGAGGAACAGGAAGACCAATCTTGGTCATTTCTGCGAGGTTAGCACCTTTACCGCCGAGAAGTTCACGCATAGAAGCGTCGCCTTCGCTAAAAAGGTAAACAAACTTTTGACTCATTGATGAATCAACCTCCTAAAATTTTACGGACAAAATCCGCTTTTATTCTTTTACCAAAAAGATGGTAGCACTTTATTATAACACATTTCGCAGAAAATGGAAGAAAAATTTTTCAAAAAACGCAATATTTATGTATAATATGCAACTTTTTATGTAAAAAAGCGGAGTGTTTGGTCACTCCGCTTCAAAAATCAGTTCTTTTTAAATATATTTAGCACCCGCAAAATAACAGGGGCAAGTAAAACGTTGGCACATATCTCGAAAAGAAAGTTTCCTCCTGCAAGGCCAAAAATCATATATCGTCCTACGTTGGAAAAACCAAGACCAAATCCCCATTGGGTAATAGTTTCCATAAAGAAGAGCTTGCAGCCCAGCAGGAAAACACCGGTGTTAACAACAGGACAAATAATGGCGGCAAGAAAAACTGCCAGATACTTGCTTGCGGATTTAATAGCCTTGTAAACCAAACCTGCCGCAAGGCCACACAAAACGCCTTTTACCAGTACGGTAATAACAGTACCTATTGGGCTTACTACGAAAAATGCCGCAGCGTCTCCGCTTAAAAGCACGGTTATACCAAAGACAAAACCAAGCCAAGCGCCTATATAAGCGTTGCATAAGGCGGCGCCCAGTACAATGGGAACCAGAACAAGCGAAATGGAAAAGGGACCAAATCGAATAAATGAGCCCAGCAGTTGCAGAATAACAACCAAAGCGGTGAGAACTGCACCTACAGATAACTGTTTGATGCTTTCTGTTTTTTTCATATTTTAAGACCTCCGATACTACTCCCATAAGGGATGCAGTTCATAATATTTTAATTCCCTGAAAGAAGGGTATTAACTAAATTAATTGTTCTTTTCGTATATAAGTCTGAGTCCTTCAAGAAGCAGGTTTTCATTGTAAATAATGTCTTTTTTGCAAAGAGTAATAATATCTTTTGAAAGACCGCCTGTAGCTACAACCGTTGTACTGTAGCCAAGTTCTTCTTCCATTCTTTCAATAAGACCGTCCAACATAGCTGCAGTTCCGTAAACAAGACCTGATTGCAGACAGTCAGTAGTGTTGGAACCGATAACCGAATGAGAAGGAGCAATATTAACTGAAGGTAAAGCAGCAGTGCCCTGATTTAAGGCTTTTAAGGTAAGGGCAACACCTGCAGCAATAGAACCACCTACAAAAACTCCGTTTTCATCTAAAACTGAAAGGGTAGTAGCGGTGCCCATGTCAATAACAATACAAGGCATGGTATATTCGTTTAATGCACCAACTGCACCTGCAACCAAGTCGGCTCCAAGCTGTGAAGGATTATCGATTTTAATGTTAAGTCCGGTTTTAACACCGGGGCCCAAAACTAAAGGCACAGTATCACAAAGCAGAGTTACTGCGGCAGAAACAGCAGAACAAACCGTAGGAACAACCGAAGAAATAATACAGTCTTCAACTTGACTTACCTCTTCTCCGTGAAGCTCAACAGCACCTTTAATGTCTATGGCATATTGGTCAGGAGTTTTCACCGTGTCTGTAGCAATACGCGCGGTTGTTTTAAGAACACTGTCGTCAAATAAACCTAAAGTAATATTGGTGTTTCCAATGTCAATAGCAAGTAACATAACCTTCCCTCCAGTCTTTAGCATTAAGATTATACAACCAAACATAAATAAATTCAATAGAAAATGGTTAGATTTTCAAAAAAAAGTTGACTTATCGTCATTTAATTGTTATAATGTTTCGTGCTATTGGTAAATATTATGCCAAAAGCATCCTTGTTCCAAAAGAAATTGGGGCCAAATGACCAGAAGGAGGTGCAACGAACTATGGCAAAGTATGAAGCATGTATGGTTTTCTCTGTTGCCGGCGGCGAAGAAGCTGTTGAAGCATTAAAGGGAAAATTCGCAACACTTATTGCAGAAAACGGTACCGTTGTTAACGTTGATGATTGGGGTAAGCGTCGTTTAGCATACCTTATCGATGACGAAGCAGAAGGCTATTACGTTTTCACTACTTTCGAAAGTGCTCCTGAGTTCCCAGCAGAGCTTGAGAGAGTAGCAGGAATCACCGAAGGTGTACTTCGCGTAATGACCTTAAGAAAATAATTTTGGAGGAAATTGAAGCATGTTTAATCTAGTTGTATTAACAGGACGTCTTACCGCTGACCCCGAGCTTAGATATACTTCGGGAAATATTCCGGTAACTTCATTCTCCATAGCAGTAAGCCGCCGCTATAAAGCAGGAGAGGAAACTCAGGCAGATTTTATTAATATCGTTGCTTGGCGTCAGACTGCTGAATTTGTAACCAAGTATTTCCAAAAAGGAAGTATGATTGGCATTGAGGGTTCTATTCAGACCAGAAGATATGTTGATAAAGACACAGGTAAGAACCGCACCGCATTTGAAGTTTTAGCAAACAACGTTCAGTTTGTTGAGGCTAAACGCGACGGCAACGCAGCCGTACCTATGGGAGAAGCTCCTGCTTCTTTCTCAAACGCAGGTGTATCAGAATTCACCGACCTTTCGGGCGAGTCGGATGATGATTTGCCATTCTAATAACTAAAGCCCTATTTTAAATTAGGAGGCGTAAAAATGGAAAGAACAGAAAAACCTATGCACAGAAAGCCACGTAAAAAGGTTTGTCATTTCTGTGTTGACAAAGTAGAGGTTATTGATTATAAGGATATTGCTCGTCTTCGTAAATTCATTTCCGAGCGCGCAAAAATTTTACCACGTCGTGCAACAGGCAACTGTGCCGCACACCAGAGAGAGCTTACAACAGCTATCAAACGTGCACGTCAGGTAGCATTACTTCCTTATGTAAACGACTAATAAGAAAAACGATAAAGTCTGATTTTAAAAATCAGGCTTTATTTTTTTATATAGGTGTTTTAAAACTTCTTGCAATAATATAATATGTTTGGTACAATATAATATATATAGCACTTAAAAGGAGTCGGATTTTGGGTATTATGTCTGTAAAAAACGTAAATCTAGAAGATTTTCATAATCAGATTTGTCATAATGCGTACGAATTTTTAGGAGCCTTTAAAGAAAACGATGCTGTAACCTTCAGAGTTTGGGCACCGGCAGCTAAAAGCGTTAGCGTAGTAGGCGACTTTAATTCTTGGGATACAAATGCGCTTCCTATGACCAGAGTGACCGACCGAGGCATTTGGGAAGCAAAGGCAGAGAATATCGCTAATTACAGTAACTATAAATATGCAGTAACTTCTCATAGCGGTAATACCGTTTTTAAAATCGATCCTTTCGGAAGGCATTTTGAAACTCCTCCCGGTAGCGCTTCAAAAATTTATGAAGATGATAACTACATGTGGGGAGATTCCTCTTTCAGAAAGAAAATTTCTAATTCTAATATTTTGGAACGCCCCATAAATATATATGAGGTACATGCTGAGTCATGGAAAAAATATGCCGATGGAAATAATTTTGATTACGTTAAACTTGCAACGGAATTATCTGCATATTTAAAAGAAATGGGATATACTCACGTGGAGTTTATGCCTCTTACAGAATATCCTTTTTCAGGTTCTTGGGGTTATCAGGTAACTGGTTATTTTGCTCCAACATCAAGATACGGAACTCCTGTAAATTTCAAAGAATGTATTGATATTTTTCACAAAAACGGCATTGGGGTAATTCTTGATTGGGTTCCTGCTCATTTTCCCAAAGACGAGCAAGGACTTTACCGCTTTGACGGCGAACGTTGTTTCGAATATGAGGATGACAGACGCGGAGAGCATAAGGAATGGGGAACCTGCGTATTTAATTACGGCAAGGTAGAGGTAATGAACTTTCTGATTTCCAGTGCCTGTTATTTCTTAAAAGAGTTTCATATAGACGGACTTCGAGTAGATGCAGTAGCCTCTATGCTTTATCTTGACTATGGAAGAAAAGACGGAGAATGGGCACAAAACCAATACGGTGGCAGGGAGCATATTGAAGCAATAGAGTTTTTGCGCCGCTTAAACGAGGCCTGCTTTGCCGCAAATCCTAACGTGCTGATGATAGCCGAAGAATCCACCGCCTGGCCTATGGTAACAAAGCCTGCCTCAGACGGAGGGCTTGGGTTTAACTTTAAGTGGAATATGGGTTGGATGAACGATATGTTAAGATATACCTCATTAGACCCGATTTACCGCAAATATCATCACGATGCACTAACATTTTCTTTCATGTATGCCTTTTCAGAAAATTTTGTTTTGCCAATTTCTCACGACGAGGTAGTACACGGTAAATGTTCACTCATAAATAAAATGCCCGGCGAGTATGACCAAAAATTTGCAGGACTTAGAGCTTTTTATGGTTATATGATGGCACATCCGGGCAAAAAGCTTGTTTTTATGGGGCAGGAGTTTGGTCAGTTTATAGAATGGGACTATAAAAAAGAATTGGATTGGTTTTTGCTAGAGTATGACCGACATAAACAAACGCAAAACTTTGTAAAAGAACTAAATAAATTTTATCTTAAAAACAAGACCCTTTATGAAATTGATTATTCTTGGGAAGGATTTTCTTGGATTGCTAATGATGACAGAGACCAGAGTGTAATTGCCTTTAAGAGAATGGATAAAGAAGACAACGAATTAATAGTAGTATGTAATTTTGTCCCTGTAGAGCGAAAAGATTATCTGGTAGGGGTAAATAAAGGCTCATATCAAACAGTGTTTTCAACCGATTGGGTGAAATTTGGCGGAGAGACCAAAGTGTCAAGGAAGAAAATAGAATCAGACTCTGTTGCAATGCACGGTTATGATAATTCCATTTCTTTAACCTTGCCACCGCTTTCGGTAACCTATCTTAAAAAAATATAGGAGTTGATTGTTTTGAAAAAGACAGAATGTGTTGCTATGCTTTTGGCAGGAGGACAAGGAAGTCGACTTGGCGTTCTCACACAAAAAATAGCTAAACCTGCGGTACCTTACGGAGGAAAATACAGGATTATAGATTTTCCTCTCTCTAATTGCACTAACTCTGGAATAGATACGGTAGGTATTTTAACACAGTATCAACCCTTGGAACTGGCCGATTATGTAGGAAGCGGAAAACCCTGGGATTTGGACCGCGTCTTTGGCGGAGTACATATTTTGCCACCATACCAGAAAAGTAAAGGCGGAGACTGGTACAAAGGTACCGCCAACGCTATTTACCAGAATATGAATTTTATACAGCGTTATAATCCGGAGTATGTTTTAATTCTTTCGGGTGACCACATATACAAAATGGATTATTCTAAGATTTTAAATCAACATAAGGAAACAGAGGCAGATTGCACCATAGCCGTTATAGAAGTTCCCTTTGAGGAAGCCAGCCGTTTCGGTATAATGAACGCAAAAGACGACGGCACAATATATGAATTTGAAGAAAAACCAAAAAATCCAAAAAGCAATCTTGCTTCTATGGGTATATACGTCTTCAATTGGGAAAAACTCAAATACTATCTTACCAAAGATGAAGAAAATGAAACCTCTTCCAACGATTTTGGTAAAGACGTTATTCCTGCAATGCTTGGAGATAATCAGAAAATGATGGTCTATCGTTTTGATGATTATTGGAAGGACGTAGGAACGGTAGAGTCTTTGTGGGAGGCAAATTTAGACCTTCTTAACCCTAAGATTCAGCTTGATTTAAGTGACCCTAACTGGAAGATTTATTCAGGCACGCAAGGGCTACCGCCTCAGTACGTGTCTCCCGACGCAGAGATAGAAAACTCCCTTGTTACAGTAGGCTGCAGCATCTATGGAAATCTGGATTATTCGGTACTTTTTGAAAACGTAACTGTGGAAAAGGGTGCAAGTGTCGAATATTCATTGGTAATGCCGGGTGCAGTTATTAAAGAAGGGGCAAAGGTTAAATATTCTATTATTGCAGAGAATGCCGTTATAGGCGAAAACGCAGTGATAGGTGAAGATCCTGCAGCCTCAGAAAATCTTGAGGGATGGGGAATTACAGTAATCGGAGACAAATTAAAAGTTGGCAAAAATGCTGTAATTGGCGCAAACAAAATGATTACTAAGGACGTTAGTGAGGAGGAAAGAATATGAAAACCAATAACATTCTGGGTATTGTTTTCGCTAATGCTCACGACGATATGTTGGGTGACCTTACAAAAAATCGTTCTATGGCTTCAGTGCCTTTTGGCGGAAGATATCGTATTATCGACTTTATGCTTTCTAACTTTGCCAATGCAGGAATCAGTCACGTAGGACTTATAACTAAAACAAACTATCTTTCCCTTACAAATCATTTAAGTAATGGTAAGCCTTGGGATTTGGACCGCAAAAATGGCGGCCTTTGTATACTGCCGCCTTATATTACAGGTGCTGCACAGTATTACACAAGAAGACTTGAAATGCTAAACAGCGTTATGGAGTTTTTAACGTCTTGTGATGAGGAATATGTAATTTTAGGAGATTCTGACGTTATAACAAATATTGACGTAAGGGCTCTTTATAAGTTCCATAAAAAAACACAAGCTGATATTTCAGTAGCCTGTGCAAAGGGCAAGAAGCCTAAGGGACATAACAATATTACCGATTTTATATTGGATGATACAGGCCTTGTAAAAGGAGTTAGCTTTGCAGAGAGTGATGATTGTTACTATAGTCTGGACATTATAATTATTAGACGAGAACTGCTTCTTAACCTTGTAAACGAGGGAATTATGTGCGGTCAGGTAAGCCTTTCACACGGAATTTTTGAGAGGAAATATAAAGAACTTAAAATCTATGCCTTTATTCATGAGGGATTTTCTGCCGTAATGGACAGTATACATAGTTATTTTGAGGCAAATATGGCTCTTCTTAATTGCGAAGTCAGACAGGACCTCTTTAACAGAAGTCGCCCTGTTTTCACAAAGAGCAGAGATGATATGCCTGTAAAATACGGCCTTAAATCAGATGTTTCCAACTCTCTGATTGCCGACGGATGCGTTATAAAGGGAACTGTAAAAAACAGTATTCTTTTTAGAGGTGTTAAAGTAGAAGAGGGTGCAGTTGTAGAAAACTGTGTCCTTATGGATGATACAAAAATCGGTAAAAACAGTAAAATTACCAACGTTATCAGCGACCGTCAGGTTGAAATAACGTCAGATAAAACCCTTGACGGAATGGCTATAGGGTATTATATTGATAAAAACAAGATAATTTAAAATGTGCTAATCTGAGGAGGGTGCAAGTGAGAGTTTTATATGCAACAAGCGAGGCATACCCGTTTGCAATGTCAGGCGGTCTTGCAGACGTGTCCGGCGCGTTACCTAAAGCCCTTAGAAGAAGGCTTGTAGGTTGCCGCGTTATAATGCCTCTTTATGAAGATATTCCTGAAGAGTTAAGAGTTAATATGAACTTTATAACAAGCATCACAGTTCCGGTTTCCTGGCGCAGACAGTATTGCGGACTTTTTGAGGCTCGTTATAATGGTATAGTATATTATTTTTTAGATAATCAGTACTACTTTAAAAGAAAGGGGCTTTACGGTCATTATGACGATGCCGAGCGCTTTGCCTTTTTCTCCAGAGCAGTTCTGGAAATAATTCCTTATTTGGATTATACTCCTGATATAATTCATTGTAACGACTGGCAGACCTCTCTTGTGCCTGTTTACCTTAATATGTTTTATAGACAGGACCAAAGGTATAAAGATATTAAAACAGTTTTCACAATACATAATATTCAGTATCAGGGTAAATACGGCTACGAGCTTATTGGTGACGTTTTAGGAATTCCCGATGAAAAAGCAGGAATAGTTATATATGATAACTGTGTTAATTTGATGAAAGGTGCAATTCAGTGTGCTGATAAAATCACAACTGTTTCCCCAACCTATGCAAAAGAGATTTTAGACCCCTATTATTCTCACGGCTTGGACAGAATTTTAAAAGAGTTCGAGTTTAAACTTTGTGGAATAGTAAACGGTATAGATTCGGTAGTTTACGACCCTGCCACCGATAAAGCACTTTTTGAAAATTTCTCGGCAGAGGACTTTTCAAAAAAAGCAATTAATAAATCGGAGCTTCAAAAACTTATGGGTCTGCCTGAAAATAAGAACGTTGCGCTTATAGGAATGGTAACACGTCTTGTAAAGCATAAAGGACTTGACCTTGTTAAATGTGCTTTTGAGAATCTGCTTCAAAAGGACGTTCAGTTCGTAATTTTAGGTTCAGGGGAGTGGGAGTACGAAACCTTCTTCTATGAAATGAGCCAAAAGCATCCTGAAAAGGTTGCTTTAAAGCTTGGCTTTATTCCTGACCTTGCTCGTAAAATCTATGCAGGCGCAGATATTTTCTTAATGCCTTCACAAAGTGAGCCTTGCGGACTTGCTCAAATGATAGCCTTGCGCTACGGCACAATTCCTGTAGTGCGACAGACAGGCGGTCTTAATGATACTATTAAAGATAGCGGCGACGGCAAGGGCAACGGATTTACTTTTGGGGATTATAACCCTGTGGATATGGAAAATGCCGTTAATCGTGCTATAATGGGTTATGAAAATAAAGACGGTTGGAATGTTCTTGTGAAAAGAGCAATGGATTGCGATAACAGTTGGAACATTTCAGCAGGCGCATATATCGGATTATATAAGGAAATAGTGAGGTAATAGGAAATGATAGACATTATAAAAGCTGTAATCCTTGGTATTATTGAGGGTATTACAGAATGGCTTCCCATAAGTAGTACAGGACATTTAATTCTGGCAGACGAGTTTATAAAACTGGGTGCCAGTGAAGAATTTAAAGAAATGTTTGATGTAGTAATTCAACTTGGTGCTATTTTTGCCGTAGTTGTTCTTTTCTGGAATAAACTTTGGCCATTTACTACTAAAGAGAAGAACTATATAAAGAAAAAAAGCATTACCCTCTGGTCTAAGGTAATAGTAGCGGTTCTGCCTGCTGCCGTAATCGGTCTTTTCCTTGACGACCTAATTGATAAGTATTTCTTTAACTACATAACTGTAGCCGCAACCTTAATTATATATGGTATACTTTTCATAGTAGTAGAAAAGTTCAACTCAAAAAGAATTCCCACAGTAACAGGATTTAAAGATATATCTTATAAAACAGCATTCTTTATTGGAATGTTCCAGGTACTTGCCTTAATTCCGGGAACCTCGCGTTCAGGCGCTACCATATTAGGTGCGATGCTTATCGGTGTATCTCGTCCGGTAGCAGCAGAGTTCAGTTTTTATCTTGCTGTACCTGTGATGTTGGGTGCAAGTTTTTTAAAGCTTGTAAAGTTTGGCTTGTTTATGACAGGAACCGAATTTGTTATTTTGGCAATAGGTATGATTACTGCATTTGTAGTGTCAATAATTGCTATTAAGTTCCTGCTTAATTACGTAAGGAAAAAGGATTTCAAATTCTTTGGTTATTACCGCATAGTTTTAGGTATAATAGTTTTAGCCTATTTCTTAATTTCAGCAAAATAATAAAAACAATGGGTGAAGAATAAATTCACCCATATTTTTTACGAAATTTTTGTAAAATTAAAAGTTAGCAAAAACGAGGAAAAACGAGAAAAAACGAGAAAAAAAGAGTTTGTAGTTGGTAAATTAAAATTTGCAAAAAAAGTTGTTGACAATAAAGATTCCTTGTGTTATTATACTAAGGTCGCATAGAAATAAATCTATAATATTTAATTTTGGAGGAAAAACATCATGTCCACTTTTATGGCAAAACCCGCTGATGTACAGCGTAAGTGGTATGTAATCGATGCTGCCGGAAAACCTCTTGGCCGTACCGCTGCTAAAGTAGCAGACCTTTTAAGAGGTAAAGGCAAACCCGAATTTACACCCCATGTTGATTGTGGTGACCACGTTATCGTAATCAATGCAGAAAAAGCAGTTCTTACAGGTATAAAACTTGAGAACAAAAAGTATTATCATCACACAGGCTATATCGGCCACTTAAAGGAAG
>JAZNBQ010000133.1:0-5010 GCA_045587065.1 Acutalibacteraceae bacterium
ACCCTTCGGCATCATCATCTGTACCTGCAATAAGAGCATCTACCTTTGCTGCGTGAGTTGCGTCTTTCTGAAGAACGATATCGTTCATCAGTTTAAAGTACACTCCAGTATCTGTGCATCTGGTTGCAGCATAAAGCTGAGGACCGGTAGTAATCTCATAAGGTGTTTCCGCACTACCTCCCTTTCCTGTTTGGTCTGCAAAAGCAGTAGCTACATTGGGGGTAGTACCATCCCAGTAGTTAACGGTGGGAGCAGCTGAGCCGTCACCATTTGAACCTAAGGATTGATTACTTGTTCCACCCGTAGATTCGCCCGCGGCAAAAACTTTAACGTCTAAACCTACGAATGATGACATTACGAATGATAGAACCATCGCAAAAATCAAAACATAGGTTAAGCAAGTTTTGCCAAATCGTGTAATTTTTTTGCTCATAACGATACCTTCCTTTTTATAATATGTATGTCATATAAACTAACATATAAATACATCCACTAATGGACATATAAAATAAACCAAAACAAATTCAGTTTATTTTATATAACTATTAGTTTTCTTATGGAAGAGCTTTGGAAAGCCCAAAGCTCTTCCAATTAATTTAAAAAAAATTATTTGCCAGCTAAGTCGTTTTTAATAGTTCTGTTGATATCTTTAATTATAGCTGTGTAAGCAGCGGTCTGACCCTTTACAACAGTTGCAATCTGGTCAGGGCTATTATTAATAGGCCATGCTTCGATACTCGCCTGTAAAGAAGTTCTCATTGACTCTAAACCTGAACTGTGTGCAAAGTTCTGAGTCTTCATTCTATTAGGAGCTGTTAACTTGAAGAAGAAGTCAGAAGCAGCCTTAGAAATGAATGCCTGGTCTAAGTCATAGTTATTAACGTCAAGATAATAACGTAGGAAGATACCAGCGCCAACAGGGTTAGGAGCACCCTTGATAAGTCCGTAACCACGAATAGAACCTGAAGCTACAGCCTTCTGTGATGCACTTGGGTCAGGTAAATAGGTAAATCCAATAAGGTTGGGATCCATCTTTCTACCACGTATACCACCGAAGAATCCTGTTTTCTTAAGACCGAATGCGTCAGATGCAACAAAGCCTAGTTTATCATAGGTAAAGTTGTCGATTTTGGCGAATTCACTAGTTATAAGACCAGCTCTAATCCATGTGGCATACTGTTTTACAGCGTCAATAAGTTTGTTATCAAAGGTAACATCATACTGGCCGTTTTTATAAGAGAACCAGTTAGCACCTGTTGATGTAATGAAATGGGACTCAGATAAATAAGCTCCAAGATAGTCAGAACCGATATCATCAACGGCTTTTAGCATTTTCTCAAAGTTATCATAGTTCCACTTGCCCTGTTTTACAAGGTTATCAATGGTACCAACAGGGTCAGTATAACCTGCCATCTGAAGAACTTTCTTGTTGTAGAAAAGCACAGTAGTCTCGTTCCAGATGTTACTTACAGTAGTAGCAAGGTATTTTTTTCCATCGATAGAGAAGTAGTTCATGAAATCCTGGTCCCAAATTGGGTCAGTCATATCAAGCTTCATAGCATCAAGTGGCTGAAGGTTCTTGATACATGCAGGCCACGTACCTGTACAGAAATAGATGTCAGGAATGTTCTGGTTAGCAGCAATGAAACCACTGATTTTCTTGTTGTACTCACCCTGTCCGATAAGGTCAAGCTGTACTTTAATGCCATACTTTTTCTCGAAAGATTCAATAACAGGACCGTCTTCGTCTCCGTTTGTTCTAGCATTTTTCCAAGTTGCGTAACGAACTGTTGTGCCCTTATATTTTTTAGGGTCAACTTTACCGGTACTTATTTGGGTATTGTTGTTATTGTTGGTATTGTTGTTACCAGTCTGGTTGCCGGTCTGGTTACCGTTCTGGTTACCATTTTGAGTGCCGGTCTGATTGTTTGTACCTTGTTGAGCATCGCCTGCGTCACCATTAGCATCTCCGCCCTGGTTCTCGCCAGACACATACTCATACTCAATTACTTCTTCGATTTCTTCTTCGCCATTTCCACCACAAGCAGTAAGGCTAAAAACCATAAGAAGAGCAAGTACAAGCGCACAAATACGTTTTGCGTTCATTTGATTTTTCTCCCTTCAAATTTTGTTTTAATTTTTATAATTTATGAAAGATATAGTGCTTCTTTCAATAATTAATAATTTTCTGGAGCAAGGTTTAACTCACCCTCGCCTTCAATCTGATAATATCTTGACCAGTCGATAAAGTAATCAAATGGGAACTGTGATGGGTCAAGCTTAGTGCTTTCAGTCTCGTAACCACCCTTTGGAGTGATAAGCTGGTTACTGATGATAGCATAAATAGGATTATCAGTCCAGTGTTTCTCTGCGTCTCCGTCATAGTCTGTGCCGTCGAAGTTGTAGGTTAAGTCAAACTCCCAATACCACTCATCATCTACATAGAATTTCATAACGTCTGCATTCCAAAGCATACCATATCTATGATACTCTTTGCTTGCCTGTGCAGGATTATCAAAGGTGTAAGGAACGATGCGTGGGTTCGAACCCATACTCCAATAGGTATGATGCACGCCTGTGATTTCTTTTCTCTTTGTGGTAGTTTTATACCATTTATGTAAGTTTGGCATCTGTTTGCCGTTAGTTGACATTACTTCAAGGTGGTCGACTTCTATAAACAAACTACAGTCGTCGTTCATATAACGGGTGTTAAGAGCGTCCTGGCTTAAGAACCAATATGCTGGCCATGCGCCCTGCTTATAAGGGACCTTAGAACGGAATTCTGAGTAACCAAAGATGTAACTCATTGTATCACGAGTGTTAATCTGAGCATTGGTAACGTATGGGTAAGAAGTCTTATACATATTATAATAGTTGTCAGCGGTTAACTTAAGCTGTCCTTCGTTAACGCGAACATATTGATTGCCTTCTCCAACGTGAGCTTGGTCATCCACGTTGTCAACTGCCTGGTCAACATGCCATTTTAGACGGTTGATTTTGTTTCCGCCATGCTCATCGCCCCACACATAGTCATATGTAACGTTCTCTATAGTAACGGAAGGAAGGAAGTCTTTAATTTCACCGGTAAGAAGATTTACACTACCTGCTTCATAATCATAAGAGATAAACCAGTCAACCGCAGTATCGGTCATTGCATAATGACCACCCTCAAACACAAGTTTTTCGCCATCCATAGTAACGGCAAACTTGGTGGTACCGAGTTTTGAAGTGCGACGATTTGTATCACCTACCAAAATTTCTTTTGCTACTGCAGGTGTTTCATCAGTAACGCAAGGAACGGTGATTCCTAATTCCTCTTCAAAATATGCTTGTAGACGTTTTGCAGAGTCGCGACTTGCACGAACATCCTTTGAAGCTACGATAACGTATCCTTCAGGACCTGCCCAAGCCGATTTGGTTACTTTTTGTTCAGGTACATATTGGTATTCATCATCGTCATCATCTACTACTGTTTTAAAAGACATTTCACGACGAACTCTCTCATATGTTTCGTCAACTACAAAATCTTCATCGTCAATTACACCGTAATCATTATCAGGTGTGATTGGCAACGGAATTAAATCTCCGTTATTATTGTCATTATTATTTGTGCCAGGGTCTTCGGTAACAACAACAACCTTCTTGATTACCCTTCTCTTAGCAGGCTTTTTACCGCCTTGCAAAAGAAGGATAATGCATACCGCAAGCGCTGCTAAAGCTAGCAAAATCGCTCCGATAATCACTATCTTTTTTGTTTTTGAATTCATAAAACTTCTTCCTTTCGTATATTACAAATTTCAATTACAAACATAGTTAACGAATATACCATCTCACAGTATTACGTTACGTACTATTTATACCAAAATCTACACACTTTGTCAAGTTAATTTTTGACAAATTCATCAAAAAAACTACCTATTTTAATTAAGTTTAAAAAAAACTGTTGTGTTATGTAAACCTGTCCGTAATTATGCACAAAATCCCCTATGGGAAATTATATGAATGGCATAAAAAAATAAGACTTAAAACTACTTTTTAAAACTGTTACCATTATTTACATTTTATATAAATAAAAAAAGCAGCGCCTTTTTACAGGCACCGCCGGTGATTTATTCCTTTTTTTGTTATTTTTCACCAATGGCAGTAATACTGCTTAACAAGAGTTTTGTGATTTTACGAGAAGCCTTATTTGCTGTTTCTTGAACCTCACTATGAGATAGCGGTTCCTTTTGAATGCCTGCTGCCATATTACTTATGAGAGACACACCTGCTACCCTCATTCCTGCGTGAACCGCAGCAATAGCTTCACAGGCAGTACTCATACCAACGGCAGATGCTCCAATAGTTCTAAACATACTGATTTCTGCAGGTGTTTCAAAGTTTGGACCAGAAGCTTGTAGATAAACTCCTTTTTTAAGGTCTATATTCTGCTCTCTTGCAACAGAAATTATTATATTTTGAAGTTCAGGGTCATATACATTACTCATATCGGGAAAGCGTGTTCCAAGAGAATCAATATTTGTGCCTTTTAAAGGTGATGGCACAAAGCTTGAAATATGGTCGGTAATAAGCATTAAATCCCCTGCTTTGAATTCAGAGTCTATTCCCCCTGCTGCATTAGTAAGGAAGAGGGTATTTGCCCCAAGGAGTTTCATAATCCTTACAGGAAGAACAACATCACTCATTTCATAACCTTCATAATAGTGTACTCTGCCCTGCATACATACAACGGGAATTTTACCGATATACCCAAAAAGGAATCTGCCTTTATGACCTTCTACAGTTGAAACAGGAAAACCGTCTATTTCAGAATAGTCAAGGGTATAAGCTACCTCAATATTGTCAGAAAACCCTCCCAAGCCTGAACCTAGTATAATTGCTATTTGGGGAATGAAATCTACTTTGCTTTTCACAGATGAGTAACATTTGTTTAGTTTTTCCTCCAAGCAGTTCATAAAAAGCCTCTTTTCTTTTTTGTTTACTATATTTTAACACATTTTATTTTAATAT
>JAZNBQ010000134.1:0-10188 GCA_045587065.1 Acutalibacteraceae bacterium
GGCAAAAGACAATGGACAAAAGCCTAATAAAAAAACTAATGCCCAGACAAAAACTAAAATATACAAAGTTAATAAAAGTAACCAAAAGAAAAGAGAAAATAAAACACCGATAAAAATTATTCCTCTTGGAGGACTAGGGGAAATAGGAAAGAATATAACCCTTTACGAGTACAAAGATGAAATGCTTCTTGTAGACTGCGGAATGGCTTTTCCTGATGAAGAAACACCCGGTATTGATATTGTTATTCCGGATTTTACCTACCTGATTAAGAATAAAGATAAAATCAAAGGTCTTATTCTTACCCACGGCCACGAAGACCATATAGGCGCTATTCCGTATCTTCTTAAAAATTTTAACGTTGATATTTACGGCACAAAACTAACCTTGGGTCTTGTAGAGGGTAAACTTAAAGAGCACAAGCTGCTGGACAGTGCAAAGCTCAATGTAGTAAAGCCAGGGGACGAAATTTCTCTTGGTGCTTTTAACGTGGAGTTTATACACGTTAACCATTCAATTCCCGATGCAGTAGGTTTTGCTATTAAAACTCCTGCAGGTGTGATAGTACAAACAGGAGATTTTAAAATAGACACAACCCCTATTGACGATAGGGTAATAGATTTGGCTCGTTTTGCAGAAATCGGAAGAAAGGGAGTTTTGGCACTCCTTGCCGACTCTACCAATGCCGAAAGACCAGGCTACACCTCTTCTGAAAGAATAGTGGGAGAGTCCTTTTCAAACCTCTTTAAAAAAGCAGGTAAAAATCGAATAATAATTGCAACCTTTTCTTCCAATATACACCGCATTCAACAGATTATTGACGAAGCGGTAAACTGTGGCAGAAAGGTAGCAGTTTCAGGCAGAAGTATGCTAAACGTAGTATCGGTAGCTTCAGAGCTTGGTTATCTTAAGGTGCCTGAAAATGCACTTATAGATATAGAGCTTATAAAAAGATACGAACCTGAGCAGCTTGTCATTATTACGACAGGTAGCCAGGGAGAGCCTCTGTCTGCTCTTCACAGAATGGCATACAGCGATCATAAAAACGTTGAAATTATGCCTGGTGATATGATAATTATTTCTGCAACCCCAATTCCGGGAAATGAAAAGCTTGTAGGCAAGGTAATAAACGAGCTGATGAAACGCGGTGCAAACGTTGTATATGAAAAAATGTACGACGTACACGTTTCAGGACACGCTTGTCAGGAAGAATTAAAGCTTTTAATGTCACTTGTTAAGCCAAAATTCTTTATACCTGTTCACGGAGAGCAAAAGCATCTTTATAAACATGCTCAACTTGCTTCTACTATGGGCATAGCCAAGGAAAACATCTTAATTGCAGGAATAGGCAACGTTATTGAACTGACAAAGAAAAGCATTAAAATAGGAGAAACAGTTCCTGCAGGAAGAGTTCTTGTTGACGGTCTTGGCGTTGGAGACGTTGGAAGTATTGTTCTTCGCGACCGTAAACACTTGGCAGACGACGGAATTATAGTTGTTGCTATGACCATGGATTCCGCAACAGGAGAAATTGTTTCAGGTCCGGATGTGGTATCTCGCGGCTTTGTATATGTGAAAGAGTCTGAAGAGCTAATGAGCGAGGTTACAACAGTTGCAGAGGATGTTTTAGAGCGTTGCTATATGCAAAACATCAGAGACTGGAATGTGATAAAAAACAGGGTTAGAGATGCTGTTTTAAAACATCTCTATGAACAAACACGAAGAAGCCCTATGGTGCTTCCTATCATAATGGAAATATAAGGTGATAAAGATGAAGGTTATTTTACTCCAGGACGTAAAAGGTCACGGAAAAAAGGGAGAGCTTATAAACATTTCTGACGGCTACGCAAGAAACTTCTTGTTCCCAAGAAACTTAGCTAAAGAAGCTAACGCCGCAGCTATGGCAGAGTTTAACAGTAAAGCTCAAGCGGCAGAGCATCATTACGCAGAAGAAAAAGCAGCGGCTAAAAATACTGCCGATAAAATTCAAGGCGCAAAAATCGAAATTAAAGCCAAAGCAGGTTCCTCAGGAAAACTCTTTGGCGCAGTAACCTCAAAAGAGGTTGCTACAGTACTTAATGAACAACTTGGCATTTCTGTAGACAAAAAGAAATTAACCGTTGCTGACATAAAGAATTTTGGCGAATATACCGCAACAGTTAAACTATTTAAAGATATCTCTGCAACATTTACAGTTGCTGTTACTCCGGAAGAAAAATAAAAAGGAGACTGAAAAAAGTGGAAAGAGAAATTAATTATATTCCGGATTCGGAAAATATTAATTTACCCTATTCGGTAGAGGCGGAGCAGTCGGTTTTAGGGGCAGTTCTAATTGACCCTAATTGCATTAATGAAATTGCACCTCTTTTAAAGGTAGAGTATTTTTATCTGCCTCAGCACAGAGAAATTTATAAAACCCTTTCAGGAATGTTGGAGTTTGGAGATAAGGCTATTGACTTTGTGTCACTCCTTGAACAACTTAAAAGCAATGGGGTTTACGACGAAGCCGGAGGCAAGGCATATCTTACACAACTTGCACAAGTGGTGCCAACCTCTGCCAACGTTACTACCTATGTTGATATAATCAGAGAAAAGTTTTATGCTCGCTCACTTCTTTTAGCGGCAGAAAAAATTATTAAGGACGTTAACGATAATCTTGTTGATACCACACGTCTTCTTGATAATGCAGAGCAAACAATATATGATATCAGACAAGGCAGAGAGGTAGGCGGTCTTAAGCTTTTAAAGGACATTATCGAGGATGAAACCTACGACCGTCTTACAAAACTTGCCGACCCTGAAACCAGAGAGGATTACGTGGGTATTCCTATGGGCATTTCTGCTCTTGATAAGATAACTACAGGCCTTAACAAGTCTGACCTTATTATATTAGGCGCACGACCAGGTATGGGTAAAACATCACTTGCTCTTAATATTGCAAGAAACGTAGCAGTTAATTCTAAAAAGACCGTTTGTTTTTTCTCGTTGGAAATGACTCGCGACCAGTTGGCTCAGCGTATGCTTTCTAACGAGGCTTCTATCGAGAGTGAAAAGTTAAGAACAGGCGACCTTTCTGCAGACGAATGGACAAGACTTGCGCAGGCAGGCAAAAACTTATCTGAAGCTAATATTTATTTTGACGAAACTTCAGGCATTACAGTACCTGAAATGAAGGCAAAACTGCGCAGAATGAAAAAGGTAGATTTAGTTGTAATTGACTATTTGGGACTTATGAGTTCTGCCAAGAAAACAGAAAACCGTGTTCAAGAGGTTTCTGATATTACAAGAAATCTTAAATCAATGGCAAAGCAACTTAATATACCTGTTCTTGCTTGTGCTCAGCTTTCTCGTGGTACAGAAGGAAAAGGTAAATCTCATAAACCTGCACTTTCAGACCTTAGAGAATCAGGCTCTATCGAGCAAGATGCAGATTTAGTATTATTCATTTACAGAGAAATGTATTATGACTCTGAAAAAGAGGGCGAGGACCAAAGAGGCGACCCAAACAAGGCAGAAATCATTGTTGCCAAGAACAGACACGGCAGCACCGATACAGTAGATCTTCATTGGGACGGAAAATATACTCGTTTTGCTTCTCAGGATGTGTTTAGATGATTTTAGAAAAGGTAAAAGCGGCAATTGAAAAATATAATATGCTTTGCGGGGAAGACAGTGTTACAGTGGCTCTTTCCGGTGGAGCAGATTCGGTTTGCCTTTTACACCTTTTAGTTTCTTTAAAAGAAATCTACAATATTAAAATCTCGGCAATACATATAAATCATAATCTTAGAGGAGAAGAGTCCAATAGGGACGAGGAGTTTGTTAAAGCACTTTGCGACAAACTTAAAGTTCCTCTTAAGGTTTTAAGCATAAAGGTAAAAGAACTATCTGAACAAACAGGGGAAAGCATAGAACTTGCCGCAAGAAACGCAAGGTATGCAGCCTTTAAAAAATATGGCGTTGGCCTTGTGGCTACCGCGCATACCGCAAGTGACAATTTAGAAACTTTGCTTTTTAATATAACAAGAGGGACAGGACTAAAGGGCATTTGCGGAATTCCTGCAAAAAGGGATATTTATATAAGGCCTCTTATTTTCTGCACAAGAAAGGAAATAGAAGAGTATCTTGCACAAAACAAATTAAGTTACGTTACAGACAGCACAAATTTATCAGATGATTATTCACGCAATCTTTTAAGACATAAAGCAGTCCCTGTGTTAAAAGAGTTAAATTCTTCCATTGAGGGCACAGCTACCAATATGTGCGAGTCTTTAAAGGAGGATTTATCTTTTTTGGAAAGCACCGCCCAAGAGGTTGGCCTTTTGTGTATAGGCAAAGATGGTATTGACGCAATTAAATTAAAGTCATATCACGTTTCGGTTATAAAAAGAGTACTTTTCTCATATTTTGCAAAAATAATAAGCGGCGTTCCAGACAGTCTTCATACCGAAAGAATGTTAGATTCTTTATTTAATGAAACAAAAAACAGTTTACCAAAAGGCTTTTACTGCGATGTAAAAGGAGGACTCTTTTTTATAAAAAAAGAGGGAGAATCTTTAGGTAAAAGGTATAATACAGAAATTTTTTATAAAGATTTAAAAAAGACTCAAAAAGTTAACAGTTTGTTATCAAAAAACTTTATAGACTGTGATACAATAGTAGGAGATTTGAAAATCAGAACAAGACTTGAGGGCGATACCATAAAGTTAAGGGGAAGAAATTGCACCAAAAGTCTAAAAAAACTCTTTAGTGAGCTTAAAATCCCTACAGAAGACAGAGATAACATTCCTGTTGCGGCAGATGATAAGGGAATTGTTTGGATTTATAACGTTGGTGTATCTGACAGGAATGCGGTAACAGATACAACAAAAAAGATAGCAGAGTTTAAAACTGATATTTCAGGGGAGTATAAAAATGATTAATAATAATGATATCAAAGAGATTTTGCTAAGTGAAGAACAAATAAAAGAAATGGTAAAAAATTTGGGAGCGCAAATCACAAAAGATTATGAAGGAAAAAATCTTTTAGTTGTAAGTATTTTAAAGGGCTCTATAATGTTTATGGCAGACCTGCTCAGAGAAATAAAACTGGACTGCAAAATTGATTTTATGGCAGTATCTTCTTATGGTTCCAGTACAAGAACATCAGGCTCTGTAAAAATAATTAAGGATTTAAGTATCGACCTTACAGGTTATGATATACTTCTTGTGGAAGATATTTTAGACTCAGGCGTAACCCTTTCAAATCTAAAAGAATTATTAATGCTCAGAAAACCTGCAAGTCTTAAAATTTGTGCTTTTCTTGATAAGCCGGACAGAAGAAAAGCAGATATAGTAGCAGATTACATAGGCACTTCTATTCCTGACGAATTTGTGGTAGGTTATGGACTTGACTATGATGAACATTACAGAAACTTACCCTTCGTTGGTATTTTAGACCCATCTGTTTACGAAGGAAAATAATAAACCCTTGTTAAAGAAAGGAAGTGCATAACTTGAAGAAGAATATTCGCAATGTATTGCTCTATTTGGGCATTCCCATAATTTTTGTAATTGCTATTGCAGTAGTTTCTACAAGCACAAAACAAGCACCACAAACCAAATATTTTGAAATAGTTGAAATGTTCCAACAGAATCAGATTTCAGAATATAAACTAAATCTCTATAGCGGCGAGCTTGAGTACGTAAAACGTGGAGATACCTCAGGCAAAACCTATAGATACAACGTTGCTGACCCGAATATCTTTTATAACGACGTTCAGAAGATTATAGAGGAAACCAACGACAAATACAGAGATACAGACCCTTCTATGATGATAAAGCCTGACTATAAAAGCGGCGGAGAGACTTCGTGGATTGTAAGTATGATTCCTACCGTTTTAATGATAGGCCTGTTTATAGTTTTCTGGCTCTTCCTGATGAAGAGAATGAATTCTTCAATGGGTATGGACAAAACCATGGGCTTTGGAAAAGCCAAGGTAAAAAAAGCCGACCCTAATAAAAAGACATCCTTTACCGACGTTGCAGGTGCAGACGAGGAAAAGGAAGAGCTTGAAGAAATTGTAGAATTCCTTAAAAGTCCCAAACGCTTTAACGAGCTGGGCGCCAGAATCCCTAAGGGTGTTTTATTAGTTGGCCCTCCGGGTACAGGTAAAACCTTACTCGCCCGTGCAGTAGCAGGAGAGGCAGGCGTACCATTCTTCTCCATTTCAGGTTCAGACTTTGTTGAAATGTTTGTAGGCGTGGGCGCATCTCGTGTTCGTGACCTTTTCGACGAAGCAAAGAAACACGCTCCTGCAATTATCTTTATTGACGAAATCGATGCAGTAGGCAGACAGCGTGGAGCAGGTCTTGGCGGCGGCCACGATGAAAGAGAGCAAACCCTTAACCAACTTCTCGTTGAAATGGACGGATTTGGTGAAAATTCAGGTGTTATTGTTATGGCGGCAACAAACCGTCCTGATATACTTGACCGAGCACTTCTTCGCCCCGGCAGATTTGATAGACAGATTACCGTAAACTACCCTGACGCAAAGGGCAGAGAAGAAATATTAAAGGTTCATTCCCGCGGTAAGCCATTAGGCCCTGACGTTGACCTTAAAGCTATTGCTCATTCAACCTCAGGCTTTACAGGTGCCGACCTGGAAAATCTTCTTAACGAAGCGGCACTTCTTGCTGCAAGAGCAGGACTAAAAGCAATTACCCAACCTCAGATAGAAGAGGCAACCATTAAGGTTGTTATGGGTACCGAGAAGAAGTCTCACGTTGTTAAGGACAAGGACAAAATGATTACTTCCTACCACGAGGCAGGTCACGCTATCGTTTCCTATTTCCTTCCAACCCAGGACCCTGTTCATCAGATTTCCATTATTCCAAGAGGTATGGCGGCAGGTTATACAATGTATCTTCCTACCGAAGAAAAAGGACACGTTTCCAAAACTCAGCTTACCGAGCAGATTTGTTCACTCCTTGGCGGAAGAGCGGCAGAGCAGCTTACTCAGGATGATATCTGTACAGGCGCATCTAATGATATGGAAAGAGCAACCGATATCGCAAGAAAAATGGTTACTAAATACGGTATGAGTGAAAAGTTAGGCCTTGTAACCTACGGTAATGATAATAACGAAGTGTTCCTTGGCAGAGATTTCTCATCTACACCAAACTATTCAGAGAAAATTGCTTCTATTATTGATGAGGAAATCGAAAGTATTGTTATGAATCAGTATGCTAAGGCTTTAGATATCATTAAAAACAATATGCCAAAGCTTAACGAAGTTGCAAGAATTCTTTTCAGTGAAGAAAAGATTACAGGGGACGACTTCAGAGCAATTATGGAAAAAGAATAAACCAAAAAGCAGAGTGGCAAGTCTACTCTGCTTTTTTCTTGACATTTATATTTATTACACATACAATTAAATTATAGAAAAGGAGGGCAAAAATGAAATCTACAGTTAAGATAATGCTTTTAGGAATCGCTCTTATGTTGGCGGGATTTTATTTAAGTTTCAGTGTTATAGGTTTTATTTTCCTCGTTGTTGGTTTTATAATTGTAATATGTGGCTTTTTCCTCGAAGAACACAAAAAAGATTTAACCGAAGAAACTTATAATATGATTTTACAACAAAAAATCAAAGAAGAAAAGGAACTTACTTGCAACAAGTGTGGCGAAAAGTATAAAGAAGGATATACTTCTTGTCCGTGGTGCGGACACAAAGACGAATGAAGTTAAAATATGTCTTTGACATTCTTTCGTTAAGGAATTTAAAAAAGAGGGTTATTTGTCTTGAAAAAAACACTTAAAAAATATGAAGAGGCCATAGCATATATTTTTTGGGGCTTTCTGACTACGGTGGTCAGTTGGCTTGGTTACAGTGTCTCAGTCTTTGTTATTAATCTTTTAAAGCTAACCCCTGAAATTTTAGTAGTTACTTTAGCCAATATAATTTCCTGGGTTCTAGCTGTTCTCTTTGCATTTTTTGTAAATAAATATTTTGTATTTAAAAGCAAAGAAAAAAATACTGCCAAAACACTTGGGGAGTTTGCAAAGTTTGTTTTTTCAAGACTTTTAACAGGTGTATTTGAACTTGTAGCGGTACCCCTTTTAGTAAAAATAGGACTTGATGCCAAACTTTTCGGTGTTGACGGAATGGTATCAAAAATAATGGTTACCGTAATTGTTATAATTCTCAACTACGTTATAAGCAAGTTTTATATTTTCAAAAATAAAAAATAAAATTTCAAGTCTTTCTTGTCGAAAACTAAAAAATTTTTAAAGTTTATTCACACGCTATACGGGTAATAATTTTATTAGTACGTATAGGGTGTGATTTTTTGTATCAGTCAAAGGTTGTAATCTGTGGGGTAGATACGGCAAAACTACCTGTCTTAAAAGAAAAGCAAAAGGAAGAGCTTTTAAAGAGAATAAAGCAGGGAGACGTAAACGCCAGAGAAGAATTAATCAGCGGAAATCTCCGTCTTGTCTTAAGTGTTATTCAGCGCTTTACAGGAAGAGGAGAAAATCTTGATGACTTGTTTCAGGTTGGCTGTATAGGACTTATAAAATCTATAGATAATTTTGATATAAACCAAAACGTGCGATTTTCTACCTATGCCGTTCCAATGATAATAGGAGAAATCAGAAGATATTTAAGAGATAACAACGCCATAAGGGTAAGCCGTTCAATAAAAGACACCGCATATAAAGCAATGCAGGCAAAGGAAAAACTTATGAACAAGCTTCAGCGAGAGCCTACAGTAAAGGAAATTGCCGCAGAACTGGACCTTCCAAAAGAAGATATAGTAATGGCTCTTGAAAGCATAGTAGAGCCTATATCTCTTTATGAACCGGTATATTCCGATGGGGGAGATACAATATACGTTTTGGACCAGTTGGGAGATAAAAACGACGATAAAACCTGGCTAGATGAAATCTGCCTTAAAGAGTCAATAAAAAACCTTAGTGACAGAGAAAAGAAAATCCTTACCCTGAGATTTATGCAGGGCAAAACACAAATGGAGGTTTCCAGCGAAATAGGGATTTCTCAGGCACAGGTTTCACGCCTTGAAAAAGGCGCTCTAGATAAAATAAAGTCATAAAAAAAAGCACTCATAAATATGAGTGCTTTTTAGATTATTTATTTAATTGTTTTTTGATTTCTGCAGTTACAAGTTCAACAATTTTCTGAATGTCTGCATCACTTGCGCCTGAAATCTTACTTGCAATATCAGCTTTTCCTGTGCTTGAGAAGAGTTCCATCTTTTCAACACTTGCCTGTTTTACAGCTTTAACTGCGGCAGGAATAAGGTCGATGATACCCTTGTTCATATCGGTGAACTTGCTGAACTCAGCTTTAACTGCGGCAATGTTAATATCAGTGAAAATGTTAACCTTGCTGATTCCGTCCTTAATGGCCTGTCTGAAGTCGTTGTCTGTGAGACCTGAACCACCGTGAAGAACTAAAGGAACGTCAACAGTATTAGCAATAGTCTTAATTCTATCAAAGTCAAGTTTAGGAGGAAGCTTGTATGCGCCGTGAGCATTACCTACTGCAATAGCAAGTGCATCAACACCGGTCTTTTCAACGTAGTCCTTAGCAAGTTTTGGGTCGGTAAAGAACTTGCTTGGGTCTTCCATATGAGAACTGCCCTCTGCAGAACCCTCGTTGTCGCCAACGTGACCGAGCTCACCCTCAATAGTAGCGCCGTAAGAATGGGCAATGTCTGCCATTTCCTTAACTTTTCTAACATTTTCATCATAAGAATCTGTAGAGCAGTCATACATAATAGAACTAAATCCAAGCTCTAAAGCCTTTAGACAGGTTTCTTTCTTAAGACCGTGGTCAAGATGAATAACAACAGGAACGTTTGCTTTTTTAGCCATAGGAATAAGGTAATAAGAAACCTCTTCCAAAGGACCGTAAGGGAAAAGAACCTCTGCAGTACCCATAATAACAGGTGAGCGAGTGCTTTCTGCAGCGGCAATAATTCCGCGAGCAAGTTCCATGTTAACAGCATTGAACAAACCAACTGCATACTTGTTCTGTTTTGCAGGAAGTAATACTTGATTTAAATTAACTAACATAAATTTGTTCCTCCTATTAAGTTGGCAAGAGTCGACCCCTTTACGCCTTCAAAGCAAAATTTTCGGTAATAGTTTGCAAGTCGGATCGTAGCCATGTCGTTCTGTGGGC
>JAZNBQ010000135.1:0-1821 GCA_045587065.1 Acutalibacteraceae bacterium
AAGAAGTTTCATTTGCGCACCTGTTTCACGGCACAGCATATCTGCTATTTTTTTGGAAGAAAACTCTGTGTAAAAAACGGTATTTATATTATTTTCCTTAATATATTCTATAAGGCTAACAAGGGTATTTATGTCGGGCTCGGTTTCCTCTGAACATCCGGGGAACGCCGCCTTATAATTTATACCGTATTCATTTGTTAAATACAGAAAAGGAAATCTATCACCGAAAATCAGAGTATCTTTCCCTTTATTTTGACTTATTGACTTAAACTCGTTATCTAAATTTATTAGTTCTGCTTTGTAATTTTCAAAATTTTCGGTGTAGTACTCTTTTCCCTGAGGGTCTACAGAACACAAAGTATTATATATTGTTTCGCACATATTAATTGCGTTTGTGGGGGAAGTCCAAATATGTTCATCGTGATCGTGAGAATGATTATGCTCTTCACTGTGGTGATGATGTTCTTCTCCGCTTCCTGCTTCCAAAAGAGTAACACAGTCAATTAGTTTTACATTTATTCTATTGTTATTTTCCGAACTTTCAATAAGTCTTTCTGCCCAACTTTCGCTTTCTCCGCCTATATACAAGAATATATCGCTTTCTTCGCTTAATATCATATCTTCAGGGGTGGGCTCAAAACTGTGGCTCTCACTTCCGGGACGGATAAGCATAGTAACTTCTGCCCTGTCCCCTGCTATAATTCTTGCAAAATCGTAAGGGGGAAAAACCGTTGCAACTATTTTAATTTTTCCGCTGTCGTTATCAGCTTTACTGCACCCTGAAAAACAGGATAAAACAAGCAAAAGACAAACGGCTAAGCATACAATTCTTTTCATTATTTCACCTTTTATATTTACTATATTTTATTTTACCCTAAAACCGCGTTTTGTCAACAACAAAACCTTGACAGTTACCATTATAATACATTATTATATTATCGTATGTTTTAGTATGTTTTAGTGAAAAATGGTGAATTTTAAATGGAAATAAGAAAAGAAAATAAAATGGGTGTTATGCCGGTAGGACGACTTCTTGCAAGTATGGCAATTCCTATGATGATATCAATGCTGGTACAAGCCCTATACAACGTTGTTGACAGTATATTTGTTGCCCGCCTTGGCACAGAGGCCCTTACTGCCGTTTCCCTTGCCTTCCCTTTACAAAGCCTTATGATAGCCGTTGGCGCAGGTACATCGGTAGGTATTAACGCTCTGCTTTCACGTTCCCTTGGAGAAAAGAATTTTAAAGCCGCAAATACCGCCGCTAACACAGGAATTTTTCTTTCCCTTTGCAGTGCATTTTTATTTGCCATTATAGGTATATTCTTTTCACGTCCCTTCTTTTTGCTTCAGGATTTATCATCCGGTGCTTCGGAATACGACGTAGCAACGGTAATTGAATACGGTGTAAAATATTCTACTATCTGTTTAGGATTTTCTATAGGCATTTTCAGTCAGTTCTGTTTTGAGCGTCTTTTACAGTCTACCGGAAAAACCACCCTTGCTATGTGGACTCAGCTTATAGGTGCCTTAATCAATATTATCCTGGACCCTATATTTATTTTTGTTTTGGATTTAGGTGTCGCCGGTGCTGCCTACGCAACAATACTTGGACAGATTTTCGCCGCTATTTTCGCCATTATTCTCAATATAACCAAAAACAAAGAGATTACCATTAGTATAAAGGGTATTCTTCATCCTGAATTTAAAACAGTTAAAACCATTTACAAGGTAGGTTTTCCATCCATTGTTATGCAGTCTATCGGCTCGGTTATGACCTTTTTGCTTAACATAATTTTGGCAAATCTTTCTCTTGTTGCA
>JAZNBQ010000136.1:0-6127 GCA_045587065.1 Acutalibacteraceae bacterium
ATGTTATCACGAGAGAAAATTTCACTATTTTCGACCTCGCCGTAATTATAAATTTTAATCATTATTTTTTCACCTGTGTTTTTATAGAATTTACAAGTCGAATCGTAGCCATGTCGTTCTGTGAGCCAAGGAGTTGAAAATGAAAATTGTCTTCCTAAGACCGCTTGGCCTCCGACTTAGCAATGTTATCACGAGAGAAAATTTCACTATTTTCGACCTCGCCGTAATTATAAATTTTAATCATTATTTTTTCACCTGTGTTTTTATAGAATTTACTATGTTTTCTATATCATTGTTCTTAAATTTAAAGCTTGATTTGTTGGTTATAAGACGTGCACTTATTTGCTCTATTGTATTTTTTACTTCAAGATTGTTTTCTTTAAGTGTTGTTCCTGTTTCTACAATATCTACAATTACGTCTGAAAGTTTTAAAATAGGAGCAATTTCAATTGAACCATTAAGCTTAATAATATCTATTTCACGACCAATACTAGCATAGTATTTTGCCGCGATATTAGTAAACTTAGTAGCAACCTTTAACGTTTTTTCTCCATCGTCATCAAAATCTTTAGGAGCTGCTACTGCCATTCGGCATTTTCCTAAATTTAAATCTAAAAGTTCATAAACATCTGGGGAATATTCAAGCAATATATCTTTTCCTGCAACACCTATATCGGCAGCACCGCGTTCAACGTAAATGGCAACATCTGAAGGTTTTACCCAAAAATAGCGCACCTGCTTTTCGGTGTTCTCAAATATAAGTTTTCGGTTATTTTCCTTAATGGCGGGACACTCATATCCGGCTGCTTCAAACATAGCGTAGACCTTTTCTCCCAATCTGCCTTTTGGCAGCGCTATATTTAGCATTTAGAACCCTCCCCTAAAATTTTAAGCTCCTTATATCTTATATTTCCTGTATCAATGCTTTGAACCGAAACAGTTTTGCCACTGTTTATTATCTGATTAACTGTGTTAACCAAAAGCATGTTGTCAAGTTGCTCACCGCAAAGCAGCAGAACATCAACATCATAAGATGATTTTTCAGTTGGTAAATCTTCTAAAAGGTCAAGATAGGTTGCAAAGCCTATGGCTCCTGAAGCTCTTCCCATTTTAGAAAGAAGATTATCATATTGACCGCCGGAAAGCACACTTTGTGAAATACCTGAAATGTAACCCTTAAAGACTATTCCGTTATAGTAATTCATGTCGCTTACAGCCGAAAAGTCAAACACTATTTTACCACTATACTTGAGATTGTCAAGTAAGCAAGAGAGCGCTTTTAAAGTGTCTAGTGCTTCACTCGATACATAATTATTGATTTGGTCTAACTTTTGTAAAACAATATCTCTTTCTCCATATATAGATACGAAACTAAGCAGAATGTTTTTAATCTCTTGTTCTACACCATATTCATCACAAAGACAAGATAAATCATGACTGTTTTTATTGGAAATATACTTTATTGCCTCACCTTTAAACGTAGCATTGTTGCATATATTTTCAAGTAATGATGAAAGTAAACCTAAATGCGAAATTTCAAGCACAAAATCTTCAGATAAAAGATTCAACGTTTCTGCGGCCATAAGTATCATTTCATATATGTCATATAATCCAATTTCGCCTATGCACTCAACACCGGTCTGCATAATTTCTTTAAACTGGTGTGTGTTTTCTGATACGCGATAAACGTTCTCATTATAACATACTTTCTGTTTATAACCGCTTACGTCTTCACCATTTTTTATTATAGAAAGTGTAACGTCAGGCTTAAGCGCCAATAGTTTTCCATTAGTATCGTTAAAAGCAATAATTCTATCACTTACCAAAAAGTCCTTGTTTTTAATGTAAAACTCATACTCTTCAAATTTGCTCATTTTAAACGGTTTGTAACCGTATTTAGCGTATAAGGATCGCAAAGTGAATATTGCGATTTCTTCGTTTTTAAAAATTTTGTTATTAAGCATCTTTTTCATCCTTACATCTACTAATAACCAGGTCGTAACCACCGCTACCATATTCACAACAACGGCTTACGCGACTTATAGTAGCCGCACTGGCTCCGGTTTCTTTATTAATTTGAGTATAACTTATACCTTTTTTAAGCATTTTTGCTACTGATAATCTTTGTGAAATGTCTAAGGTTTCTTTAATGGTACAAACATCATCTAAAAATGCATAACATTCTTCTATTGTCTTAAGAGACAACAGAGCCATACAAAGCTCATCTGTACTTTTACTATGCCAACCGTTCATAACGTCCTCCTATCACTCTATCACATTAAAGTGTTAATGTAATGAATTATACTCTCTATTTCTACCTTTGTCAAGAGATTTTAATATAAAATAACAAAAATATCTAAAACTTTAAAATAAGCAACAAAAAATAACCTAAGCTTGTGTTATACAAGCCTAGGTCATTTAAATTTAGGGGTTTATTTTACAACCTTTTCTGAACGGTCAACATAAGAAGTATGGAGAATCTTATGAGCTTTGTGGCTGCCTGGTTTCTCAAAGTACTCATCATAGAGTGCTTTAACAACCGGGCTCTCATGAGACTTTCTTAATGTGTTGGCTGCATCGTAGTTATAAAGAGCCTTCGCACGTTCTGCGCGTAAATCAATGTTCTGACGAACAGAGGTAGGCTGAATTGGTTGTCCGCCGCCGTTTACACAACCGCCTGGGCAACACATAACTTCGATAAAGTGGTAATTCTTCTCGCCATTTTCAACAGCAGTAAGTACCTTATCAACTGCATCAAGTCCGCTAACAACACAAACGTTAACGTCCATACCTGCAACTTTAAGGGTAGCTTCCTTAACAGCTTCTACACCACGAACTGCAGTAAAGTCAACCTTGTCAAGTTCTTTACCTTCAAGAACTTCAACAACAGTACGAAGAGCGGCTTCCATAACACCACCGGTAGCACCGAAGATAACAGCTGCGCCTGTTGACTCGCCAAGAGGAGAATCAAACTGTTCGTCCGGAAGATTTACAAAATCAATGCGAGCACGCTTAATCATACGAGCAAGTTCGCGTGTTGTGATAGAAATATCAAGGTCAGGAACACCTGCTGCATCCTGATCATCACGATTAATTTCGAATTTCTTTGCAGTACAAGGCATTACTGATACAGAAACGATATCTTTTGGATCAAGTCCGTTCTTTTCTGCATACCAAGTCTTAATAACTGCACCAAACATCTGCTGGGGAGATTTGCAAGAAGAAACGTTTGGTAATAATGAAGGATGATACATTTCACAGAACTTAATCCATCCTGGTGAACAAGATGTGATAAGTGGCAATACACCACCATTCTGAACTCGGTTGATAAACTCTGTACCCTCTTCCATAATGGTAAGGTCTGCAGCAACGTTAGTATCAAACACTTTATTGAAACCAAGTCTACGAAGAGCAGCAACCATTTTGCCCTCTACGCCTGTACCAATAGGAAGACCAAATTCTTCACCTAGTGCTGCACGAACTGCAGGAGCGGTTTGAACGATAACAGTCTTTGTTGGGTCGTTAAGAGCCTCAAAGAGCTTATCTGTGTCGTCTTTCTCGCGAAGTGCGCCTGTTGGGCAATTTACAATACACTGACCGCAAGATACACAAGCAACAGAGTTAAGTGGAAGGTCAAATCCACAAGAAACAGATGTATCAATACCACGATAGTTAGCTCCGATAACGCCAACCTTCTGTGCCTTACAAGCTGCTACGCAACGACGGCAAAGAATACATTTATTGTTATCGCGAATCATATGAGGAGCAGAATCATCAACCTCATATTCAGGCTTCATACCATCAAACTTAGATTCATCGGCAACGCCATAATCGTTACAAAGAGCCTGGAATTCACAGTTACCAGAACGTACACAAGATAGACATTTACGCTCATGAGTAGAGAGCATAAGCTCTAATGTGGTTCTTCTTGATTTTTGAACCTCTAAAGAATTGGTTTTTACCTCCATACCCTCAGTTACAGGGTAAACACAGGAAGCAACGATTCTGAAACCGCGGCCTTCGTTTACCTCAACTACGCAGATACGACAAGCACCAATTTCGTTATATTCTTTCATGAAGCAAAGTGTAGGAATTTCAATTCCAACCTTACGAGCAGCTTCAAGAACAGTAGTTCCGGCAGGAACAGAGACGTCCATACCGTCAATTTTAAGATTAATCATTTTATCCATAGTATGTTTCTCCTTCCTTAACCTTTAGAAATTGCTTTGAATTTACATGTACCAATACAAGCACCGCACTTAACACATTTTTCAGTGTTGATTTCATAAGCAGGAAGCTTTTTGCCAGGTGCAATATAATCGGTCTTAACAATAGCATCAGCAGGACACTGTCTAGCACACATGCCGCAACCGATACACTTGTCTTTGTCAATAGAGAATGTAAGAAGACTCTTACATACGCCGGCAGGACACTTTTTGTCTACAATATGAGCAATATACTCATCTCTGAAGAAGCGTAGTGTTGAAAGAACAGGGTTTGGAGCTGTCTGACCAAGACCACAAAGTGCGTTCTTCTTTATGTAGTAGCAAAGTTCTTCCATCTTATCAAGATCTTCAAGGGTTGCTTTACCTTCGATAATCTTGTCAAGCATTTCAAGAAGTCTCTGTGTACCAACACGACAAGGAGTACACTTACCACAAGATTCATCAACTGTAAACTCAAGGAAGAATTTAGCAATATCAACCATACAACTATCTTCGTCCATAACGATAAGTCCGCCTGAACCCATCATAGAACCGATAGCAAGAAGGTTGTCATAATCAATAGGAATATCAAGATGCTCTGCAGGGATACATCCGCCGGAAGGACCACCGGTCTGAGCAGCCTTAAACTTCTTGCCGCCAGGGATACCGCCTCCGATTTCTTCTACAATTTGACGAAGTGTTGTTCCCATTGGAACCTCAACAAGACCTGTATTTTTAATGTTACCGCCAAGTGCGAAAACCTTGGTTCCCTTAGACTTTTCGGTACCCATAGAAGCAAACCAGTCAGCACCCTTTAAGATAATCTGAGGAATGTTTGCATAGGTTTCAACGTTGTTAAGAACGGTTGGTTTTCCAAAGAGTCCCTTAACTGCAGGGAAAGGTGGACGAGGTCTAGGCTCACCACGATTACCTTCAATAGATGTCATAAGAGCTGTTTCCTCACCGCAAACGAATGCACCTGCACCAAGACGAATTTCCATATCGAAATCGAAACCTGTGCCGAAGATGTTTTTACCAAGCAGACCATATTCACGAGCCTGACCGATAGCTATACCAAGACGTGATACAGCGATTGGGTACTCTGCACGAACGTAAACGAAGCCCTTATTAGCACCGATTGCATAAGCGGCAATAGCCATAGCCTCGATAAGAGCATGAGGGTCACCTTCAAGAACTGAACGGTCCATAAATGCACCTGGGTCACCTTCATCGGCGTTACAAGCAACGAACTTCTGGTCGGCATCCTTTACAAGATTACGAGCGAGTTCCCATTTTTTACCGGTTGGGAAGCCTGCACCACCACGACCGCGAAGACCGGATGCAAGTACAGTTTCGATAACCTGGTCAGGAGTCATCTCGGTAAGAGCTTTACCAAGAGCTGCATAACCGTCCATAGCGATGTACTCATCGATATTTTCAGGGTTGATAACACCGCAGTTTCTAAGAGCTACACGCTTTTGAGCTTTGTAGAAAGCAGTGTCGTTAAGTGAAGCATGCTCAGGGGTAACCTCAGCTGCTGCACCGGTGTCGTTGTAAACTAGGCGTTCAACAACACGACCCTTTAACAGATGTTCAGAAACAATCTCCTCAACATCCTCTGGTTTAACCATAGAATAAAATGTTCCATCTGGATGAACAATTACAACGGGGCCGAGTGCGCAAAGACCGAAACAACCGGTTTGAACAATCTTAACCTCGTCGGTTAGGCCCTGAGCTGCAAGCGCGCTGTCAAAAGCAGCTTGAATTGACTTAGAGCCTGAAGATGTACAGCCTGTACCGCCACAAATCAGTACGTGTGCACGAATCATAATAAAACCTCGTAAAATTTGCCTTTTATTAAAGCGGTTAAAACCGACTTATTTAATAGTATATTCTTCAATAACTTTGCCGCCCTTAAGGTG
>JAZNBQ010000137.1:0-6728 GCA_045587065.1 Acutalibacteraceae bacterium
TCCTTGGCTCACAGAACGACATGGCTACGATCCGACTTGTTTCTTGCGGCAGAGTGAACGGTTTCTGCCATACCGATAGAAGCCAAGTCTCCGTCTCCCTGATATGTAAACACAATGTTCTCTGGGCGGCTTCTCTTAATACCTGTTGCAACGGCAGGTGCTCTACCGTGAGCGGCCTCAATCATATCACAGGTAAAGTAATCATAAGCCATAACCGCACAACCAACGGGAGCTACACCGATTGCCTTGCCTTCGATACCCAGTTCGTCCATAACCTCGGCAACTAAACGATGAATAATACCGTGAGGGCAACCCGGGCAATAGTGGAAGGGAATGTCTGCTAAAGAATCAGGTTTTTTAAATACTACTGCCATATCAGTACACTCCTTTCTCGGCATTTTTAATGCTTTGTAAAACTTCATCAGGACTTACAATCATACCGCCGCAACGGTTGCAAAGAGCAACAGGTTTTTTAGACTCGGTATAAAGACGAATGTCTTCAATCATTTGTCCCATGCTAAGCTCAACTGAAATAAAGCCTTTAACCTTTTCTGCGGCAGCTTGTAAAGCTTTCTTTGGGAAAGGCCAAAGAGTGATAGGACGTATAAGACCAACCTTAATGCCTTCCTTTCTTGCGGCAACAACTGCATTTTTAGCAACACGTGCGGCAATACCGAAAGCAACAACGCAATATTCTGCATCGTCCATCATATACTCTTCCCACATAGCTTCATTTTCTTCAATAGCCTTATATTTTTCGTAGCGCTCAAAGTTTTTAGCTTCAAGCTCGTCTGGTTTAAGGTAAAGAGAATTAACAATATTATGCTTTCTCTCACAGTTGGTACCTGTAAGAGCCCAAGGCTTCTGATACTCTTCAATTTCAGCATCTTCAAAGGTTATAGGTTCCATCATCTGACCGATGGTACCGTCTGCCAAAATCATAGAGGTCATCTGATATTTGTCTGCAAGATTAAAGCCCTTAATAGTAAGACTAGCCATTTCCTGAACCGAAGCAGGAGCTAAAACTATCATACGATAGTCTCCGTGACCGCCGCCTTTGGTTGCCTGGAAATAGTCAGACTGTGACGGCTGAATTCCGCCGAGGCCGGGACCTCCGCGCTGAACGTTTACTACGAGAGCAGGAATATCTGAACCGGCTATGTAGCTAAGACCTTCTGCTTTAAGGGAAATTCCGGGACTGGAAGATGAGGTCATTACTCTAACGCCTGCAGCTGCTGCGCCGTAGACCATATTTATAGATGCGATTTCGCTTTCTGCCTGTAGGAAAACGCCACCGATTTTGGGCATTTTCTTAGCCATATAAGCGGCAATTTCTGTTTGAGGGGTTATAGGATAACCGAAATAATGCTTACAGCCTGCGCGGATTGCGGCTTCGGCAATTGCTTCGTTTCCTTTCATTAAAACTCGTTCTGCCATTGTGGGTCTACCTCCTTTATCTTTCTACAGTGATAATGCAATCGGGACACATAGTTGCACAAAAAGCACAACCTATGCACTTATCAGGATTTATCATCACAGCAGGAGAATAGCCTTTTTTGTTAATAATATCCGAATTAATTTCCAGACAGCCTTTTGGACAAGCGTCTACACAAAGGCCGCAGCCTTTACACCAATCTGTTCGGAATGTTACCTTTGCCATATTTTTTCTCCTTCTAAAATAATTTTTTCTGTAACTCAAGGGAAATAACAGGGTCTAGTTTGCCTTCTAACTTTTGTGCAACGCCTGAAACGGCGGTGTGTGCGAAAACAGGCAGACCACTGATTTCACTTAAAGTATTTATATAGTCAATTGATGCAAGAACAGTGTCTGCAGTGGTTTCTTCACCTAAATTAGAGTTGTTTATAATGTCGGTGAATTTTAGATTGCAGGCGGTCTCGATTTCCCTCATAACCTCTAAAGCTTCCTCAGGGGTTCGGGTAAGAGGTCTGTAACAGTTTGCAACAAAAACCATTCGATAATTATTTTCCTCTTTTATGGACGGCACGTAACGGCCTAACGCATAGGCGCCGCGGTCATCACCGCCAATGTCCATTATACCATAAGTTTTTTTATCTGTCACTAATTTATAGTTTTCTGCAGGAAGAGCAGGCAGGTCTACGTTAGTGTTTGCAAATTGTGGAGAAACAAGGGCAACGCCTGCCCTCTCCAACTCCTCGGCACTGTCTTTAGTGCGAAAATAAGGATTTACAATATCTAAATCGGCTATACAAACTTTTTTGCCCTCTTTTGCCAGCATTATAGCGTAGTTTACGGCGATATTTGTTTTGCCGCTGCCGTAATGTCCTGCAAAAAGCGTTAAGCGTTTGTGCTCCATAAGGTCACTCCTAAAGTTGTTTGCGAATTATCTTTCCGCTTGTGGTTTTAGGAAGACTCTCTTTAAATTCCACAATACGCGGATATTTGTAAGGTGCGGTGCGAGATTTAACGTAGTTTTGAATCTCTTTCTTTAGTTCCTCTGTACCCTTGAAATCCTTAACAAGTACGATACTTGCTTTTACAACCTGACCGCGAACCTCGTCAGGAGCGGCAGAAACGCCACATTCCAAAACGTAAGGAAGTTCCATAATAACGTTTTCGATTTCAAAAGGTCCGATTCGGTAGCCGGAGGACTTAATAACGTCGTCTACGCGGCCAACGTACCAGAAGAAGCCGTCCTCGTCGCGCCAAGCCAAGTCACCTGTGTGATACCAGCCGTCGCGCCAGGTCTCTGCGGTAGTTTCCGGATTACCCTCATAGCCGAAGCTGAGACCACAGGGCAGACCGTTTTTAATATTAATACAAACCTCTCCGCTTTCACCAATGCCAACCTCGTTGCCATCTGCATCCAAAAGATGAACGTCGTAAAGGGGAACAGGCTTACCCATAGAACCAATTTTGTGGCTGCTGCCTGTAAGGTTACCAATTATGAGGGTGCTTTCTGACTGGCCGAAGCCTTCCATAATTTCAAGGCCTGTTGCTTTTTGGAACTGGCGGAAAACCTCAGGGTTAAGAGCCTCTCCTGCAATAGATGCGTGTTCAATGGAAGAAAGGTCGAAACGGCTCAGGTCCTGTTTAATAAGCATTCTGTACATAGTAGGTGGCGCACAGAATGTGGTAATGTTGTATTTTTTGAAAAGAGGCAGAATTTTTTCTGCATCAAATCTGTCAAAATCATAAACAAAAATGGCGGCTTCGCACAACCACTGACCGTATAGCTTGCCCCAAAGGGATTTTGCCCAACCGGTATCTGAAATTGTTAAATGCAAGCCCTCAGGATTTACCTGATGCCAATATTTTGCCGTTATAAAATGACCCAGAGGATATTTAAAGTTATGAGCGGCAAGTTTTGGGTAACCTGACGTACCAGAGGTAAAGAACATAAGCATTGGGTCACTTCCGCAAGGAGTCTCGGCTGTGCGGTTAAAGTGACTGCTAAACAAGGTATATTCTTTGTCAAAATTGTACCAACCCTCTTTACTGCCACCAACCAAAATTTTAGTTTCAAGGGTAGGAACTTTTACTGCTGCTTCGTCAACTGCGGTGGAAACCTCGCCGTCGGCTGTGCAAAGAATAGCCTTAACCTTTCCTGCTTCAAAGCGGTAGGAAAAATCCTTTTCCTGAAGTTGATTTGTAGCAGGAATTACAACGGCACCTAATTTATGCAAAGCTAAAATGCTGAACCAGAACTGGTAGTGACGTTTAAGTACAAGCATAACGCGGTCGCCACGTTTAATGCCTAAAGATTTAAAGTAGTTAGCGGCACGAGCAGACTCTCTCTTTATGTCTTTAAAGGTAAATCTGCGCTCGGTACCGTCTTCGCTGAGATGAACCATAGCCAGTTTTTCAGGTTGGCTTTGGGCAAGAGCGTCTACAACGTCAAAAGCAAAGTTAAAGTTTTCTTCGTTTTTAAAGGCAATTTGAGTAAGCTTTCCGTCTTCCTCGGTAGGAACAATAAAGTTATGGTAAAATCTGGAACCTACTTCCTCTTTGCGAGTTGGCTTAATAGGCTTAGCCTCGCTGGTTTGTTGTGATTCTGTACGAGCGGCGGCATTACGCAAAACGATTGCGTAAAAGGCACAATCCTCTCCGTCAACAGCAATCATACCATGAGGGGTAGAAGAATCGTAATAAATGGTGTCTCCGGGATGCAAAATCTCAGTATGTTCACCAATTTGTATGCGCATATGACCGCGAATAACGATATCACATTCCTGACCCTCGTGGGTGGTAAGCTCAATATCTTCATATTCTGCGCCGTCTCTGTAGTTAAGCTCCATATATAAAGGAAGGGCAATACGGTTTCTGAAATCTGCCGCTAAGTTGAAGCCTGTCATATGATGGGCTTCTTCTATACGTTGTCCCTGTCCTTTTCTGGTTAAAGCATAGGTCTGTAGTTTTGGGCTATGACCTTCAAGGATGTCTCCCATATCAACGCCAAATGATAAGGCGCAATGATATAAAAAGGCAACACTGAGGTTTTTGTTACCTGCTTCACACTCTTTATATTCTTCTATGGAGATGCCTGTGCGCTGAGCCATTTCTTCTACGGTAAGGCCTGTGATATCGCGAAGCTCTTTAATTCGAGCTGCAATCTCTTTCATTTTATAAGTCATACCGGTTATGTTCTTTTCCATAATACACCTCATTAAAAACAAAAACTCGTCTCAAAGATTGATTCCTTTGAGACGAGTAAAAATCATACCCGCGGTACCACTCAAATTGCATTTGCCTCACGGCAAATACCACTCATAAGGTGCCAACACACCCGAAGCACTTACGTAGCTTACACGCGGAGGTTCTACGGCAAAAGCTTTCTTCCTCCAGACTCCGGAGCTACATATATTGAAGCCTGTAATGACTTGCACCAAACGTCATCTCTCTGAAACAGGAGTTTTTCAACATAACTCTCCATCAATGCCCTTAATTATAATGATTATTAGGAATCATATCACTTTTTTTACAAAATGTCAATATTTTTTTAAAGTTTATTTCTGATTATTTTTCCGCTGATGGTTTTGGGAAGCTCTTGACGGAACTCAACAATACGAGGATACTTGTAAGGCGCGGTTCTTGTCTTAACGTAGGTCTGAATATCTTTTTTAAGTTGTTCGGTAGGCTCTGTGCCCGGAACAAGAACGATACTTGCCTTTACAACCTGACCGCGAACCTCGTCAGGAGCGGCAGAAACACCACATTCCAAAACGTAGGGCAGTTCCATAATAGTGCTTTCAATTTCAAACGGTCCGATTCGGTAACCGGAGGACTTAATAACGTCGTCTGCACGGCCAACGTACCAATAATAACCGTCTTCATCACGCCAAGCCAAATCTCCTGTGTGATATATTCCGTCGTGCCATACTGCAGCAGTTTTTTCAGGCTCGTTGTAGTAGCCAAGGAAAACTCCGCATGTAGGTTTGGGGTCGGTACGGATGACAATTTCGCCGTTAACACCGTCAGGGGCAGGATTGCCGTCGGCGTCTATCAAATCAATACCGTAGCCGGGAACAGGTTTGCCCATAGCGCCGGGCTTAAGCATGGTTCCTACAAGGTTTGCAATACCAAGAGTCATTTCTGTCTGACCAAAACCTTCGGCAATGCGAAGACCAGTTGCTTTTTCAAACTGGTAGAAGACCTCAGGGTTAAGAGCTTCGCCTGCAGTGGTAGCATGATGAATGGATGACAGGTCAAAACGGCTTAAGTCCTGTTTAATAAGCATTCTGTACATTGTAGGTGGTGCACAGAAAGTAGTAATATTATATTTTTTGAACATTGGCAGAATTTTTTCTGCATCAAAGCGGTCAAAATCATAGGTAAATACGGCGCCTTCGCAGAGCCATTGACCATAAAGTTTGCCCCACAAAGCTTTACCCCAACCTGTTTCGGAAATAGTAAAGTGAAGGCCGTCTTTTTCTGCCATATGCCAGTATTTAGCGGTAACGTAATGTCCTAACGCGTATTTGTAACTGTGCATAGCAATTTTAGGATAGCCTGTGGTGCCGGAAGTAAAGAACATAAGCATAGGGTCGTCGCCTTGAGGTCCGTCTGCCTCTCGAACAAATCTACGAGAGAAAAGAGAATATTCTTTATCGTAATTGTGCCAACCCTCTTTGTCTCCGCCAACGATAAGTTTGGTCAGAGACATATCTGCCGCCTTTTCTGCCAGTTCAACCTGATTTGCGGTGTCTCCGTCGGAAGTACAGATAACGGCGCCGACACCTGCCGCTTTAAAACGATAGGTAAAATCTTTTTCCTGAAGCTGATTTGTAGCAGGAATTGCAATAGCGCCCAGCTTGTGAAGTCCCAAAATTGCAAACCAGAACTGGTAATGTCGTTTGAGAACCAACATAACGCGGTCACCACGTTTAATGCCCAGAGATTTGAAATAGTTTGCGCTTTGAGAGGAAGCGTCTTTAATATCTTTAAAGGTAAATCTGCGCTCGGTTAAATCATCAGACACGTGGAGCATAGCAAGTTTGTCAGGATTGGATCTTGCAATGGCGTCAACGGTGTCAAAGGCAAAGTTGTAGGTGTCTGCGTCTTCAAAGGAAATATTTTTAAGCGCACCGTTTTCGTCCTCTTCTGTTTTAATGAGTTTGTGGCAAAGGAGACTTTCTGTTTCAGCCTTTTTGCCAGAACCTATAAATAGTTTCTGGTCGGTGGTATCACTTGCCATAATAATTGCAAGAAAGACACAGTCTTTGCCGTCAACAGCAATCATACCGTGTGG
>JAZNBQ010000138.1:0-7331 GCA_045587065.1 Acutalibacteraceae bacterium
CTTTGAAAAGGAAGATTGGCTAAACCAAACAAAAGAGGCTGTAAAAATCTTTGAAGCAAACGGTCTTAGAGTCCATCAAATTCATGCTCCAAGTAATCACCGTTATGGAGATTATGATAAAACCTATAAATTATATATGGATAGATGCGCAGAATCAATGTCAATATTAGGCGCTAAATATATGGTTATTCACGGAGATGAGCTTGATTTCTTTAAATCAGAATATTCTTCTCAGGCAGCTCTTGAATATAATCATAATCTATTTTTACCTTATGTAGAGCACGGAAAGAAAAACGGTTATAAAGCCGCTTTTGAGAACCTTTTTGCATATAACGGCAAAAATCGTTTTAGTTGTGATGCAAACGATTTAATGAACCTTATTAACTCTTTCGAAAAGGGTAGCGTTGCTTGTTGTTGGGATACAGGACATGGTAATATAGCTTTTGGAGAAAAGGCACCCGAAGTTATTAGGGAGTTTGGCTCACTAATCGAATGTACTCATTTTCATGATAATACCGGAGCAGATTCCCATCAAATGCCAATGACAGGTGCAATAGATTGGAAAAAGACTATGGATGCCTTTAAAGATATTGGGTATGACGGAGTTACAAGTATTGAATATAATTATGCCAGAATGCCTGCAGATTTGATTCAGGATCTATTTGATATTACCTACAAATATGCTAATCGTCTTTGGACACTTTAAAAGATAAATTAAAACTGTTTACGTTTGTAAACAGTTTTTTTAGGAGCTTCTTATGTTAAAATTATTAAAATGTGCTATGGATGTAGGAGAAGAAATGCTTTTATCCGGCGCAGAAATTTATAGGGTTGAGGAAAGCATTAATCGAATGTGCTATGCCTTTGGCGCAAAAAGGGTAGACGTATTTATTATAACCTCCAGTATGATTGTAACAGTATACACAGCAGACGGAAATACGTTTACACAAACCAGAAGAATTAAATCATCAAAGTTTAATGTTGAAAAATTACATAGACTAAATGATTTATCAAGAGAAATCTGTGCCAAAAAACTATCTGCAGAAGAGATAGAGCAAAAATTAAAACATGCAGTTAATTGCAAACAGTTTTCCCCCTTGCTTGAGTTTGTCAGTAGTGCAGTTATTGCAGGTGCATTTACATTATTCTTCGGTGGAAATTTTGTAGAAACTGTTGTTTCTTTCATTGTTGCCGCAATAGTTTGGCTTTGTATTTTCTTTGCAGAAAAAATTGTTTCCAACAGAATATTTAGTAAATTCTATGCTTCTGCCATAGCCACTTTGTTAGCCTTTCTAGCCTGTAAAATAGGTTGGATTCCAAGTATCGACAAGGTTATTATCGGAAATATAATGACTCTCATTCCGGGCATAGGACTTACAAATGCTATACGAGACCTGTTTTCAGGGGACAGTATTGCCGGACTCTTGCGTCTGATTGATGCAGTCCTTACGGCACTTGCCATTGCTGCAGGTTATTATATGGTTGCAATTTTAGGAGGATTTTTAGTATGACGTTAACAGAAATCTTTCAAATTGTAGCGAGTTTTTTAGGCTCGTTAGGCTTTGCAGTTTTGTTTAACATTCGTGGAAAAAGGCAAATTCTGGCGGCTGTTGGCGGTATGCTTTCCTGGGCTTTCTTCATATTTTTCAATAAGGTTATCGGAAATGACGTAATTGCGTATTTTATAGTTTCATCATTAATTTCCGTGTACGCCGAGATAATGGCCAGAATGCTTAAAACGCCTACTACTACCTTTGTTATTACATCTCTTATTCCTATGATTCCGGGTGGTTCTCTTTATTACACAATGGTATCTGCATTTAGCGCAGAAGGCAAAGATTTTGTCCTTCGCGGCACCCATACAATGGAACTTGCCGCTGCACTTGCTCTGGGTATTGTAGTGGTAACTACCGCTATCAGAATGTTCACAAAAGCAACAAGTCGTGAAAATTAAAATATTGCAAAGAAAAACAATAGAATGAAGGAGAATTGTAAAATGACAACAATTATAGCAACTGCCATTGTTGGAATAGTATTTATCATTCTCGGCGCATCAAATATGAAGGGTAATATATCTTCACTTCATTCCTATCACAGACATAGAGTGTCTGAAGAAGACAAAATTCCATTTGGTAAAAAAGTGGGACTTGGTAACGTTATTATCGGTATTGCAGTTATTATATTTAGTTTCTTTTCTGCAATAACCCTTTATACACATAACGAGTCTTTTACTCTTATAGGAAGTATAATTCTTATTGCAGGTATTATAGTTGGACTTGCAATATCTTTTAAAGCAATGATAAAATATAATAAAGGTGTTTTTTAAGGGGGTATTCATTATGGCAAAGTTGGAACGAACTTTGTATTGTGACTTTGATGAACTGCTTAATGCTATTGAGGATGGCATATTAAATGGTAGTGTATCTGCTTCCTTGGAAGAATCCAGTGATTTTATAAACGGTGAAGCACGCTGTAGTGTTCGAGTGTTCGAAAGATATAGTTACGCCGGAGGAAACCGCGTTAGTTTAAGTGTTACGCTTTTTCAAAATGGTGATAACCCTGTTAATCTTTCTGCAATTACCGCAGGAGGAAGCCAGGCGGTGTTTTTTAAACTTAACACCTGGGGAGAAGAGGCTTTCCTGGAAACATTAAGCGAGTTGTTAAGAAGGTGGCATTTATAGGACATCTACCCACCAAAAAAGATATGGATGATGAAAACCTGTAATTTGTCAAAATTACGGGTTTTTGCGTTTTTTATAAGGAATTTATCATAACATAGTTGTATAAATAATGAAAGGCTCAGACGAGAGCAAAAAATGTCAGGAGGAAATCCTATGGACAACGGTGCTTGTAGCTACCGCCGTTTCCTTGATGGCGACGAGAATGCCTTTGACGAAATAATGAAGGAACTGTTTGATAACCTTGTCTTCTTCATTAACCGTTACGTGCACGATATACACGCTGCCGAAGATATTGCCATTGATACCTTTTCAGATTTGGTGGTTAATAAAGGTCGGTACAACTTCAAGGTTAGCCTTAAAACTTATCTGTTTATGCTCGGCCGTAGCCGAGCTCTCAATTACATAAAGCGTAGCAAAATTATTGATTTCGTGGAGCTTGAAAATGCAGAAAGCGCATTAAGCGATAAACTCACCTTGGAGGAAATTGTTATTTCAGACGAGAAAAAGCGTGTCATTAATGGCGCAGTTTCAAAACTGAATGATGATATGCGTGTAGTGGTTCACTTAATTTATTTTGAAGATATGTCTTATGCCGAGGCGGCCAAAATTATGGGCAAAAAGCCAAAACAAATAGACAACCTTTTGTATCGCGCAAAGGCCGAACTTCGCATCATTCTAGGAGAGGATGGTGAGTTATTATGAGGAGTTTTGAAGAAAGAAAAGCAGAAGTTTTTTGCAGAAGTGAAAAAAGAATAAGAATAAGAAAAAGAATGCGTAACAGTATTATTGCTTTATGTCTTCCTTTTGGTATTGCAGTTGCAATTTTTTCTGTCAAATTTCTGCCAAAGCTTATCTCTCTTAATGATATAGTAGGAGATACTGAAGTAACGGAAGAGTCATATGAGTACGAATATGCAGCAGGAATTGATTTTTGCTCACTGGAAATTTCACATACTATGGCTTCACCGGAGAGTTCTAAAAATATTACTGATAAAGCAAGTGTGGAGAATATTTATAATACTATTCAGTCAATCTTCCTTGTGGATGGTAATTCTAACGGAACTACTAATGCTGGAGGTTCTAACAAAACAGATGAAAACTTTTCGGTTGCAGACACTTATATACTGACTTTTACTGCGGATGACGGATTTAAAACCGTTTATACTCTTAACGGAAATACCCTTATCTGCAAAACAAATCGACAGATAACTACAGTAACAGATAAACAGTTGAAAAATTTAAAAAAGCTTTTAGGTTTTTAATCTAATTAATAAGGGGGTACTTTAGTGAAACGACTCATAGGGATTTTATTATCAATTATGGTTGTGATTTCTCTTTGCTCTTGTGAAAAACTTGACTTTGATACTGCTACCATTGAAATTGGAGAAACTCATACCGATTTAGATGGTCTTAGTTTTAAGATTCAAGATGTTGTTTGGGATGAAGAAAATTTAAAACTTGAAACGCGTTGGACAAACGCAACTAATTATAGATTTATGTATGGCGAGTCCTATTTTATCGAATATTTTAAAAAAGATAAATGGGTAAGTTGCGCTAAAAAAGATTTATATTTTACCTCAGTCGGCTATATTCTTGAACCAGGGGAAAGTGAAGATAAAACCTATAATATAGCAAAAAGTTTTGATGTTTCTAAAGAGGGAAAATATAGACTCAGAACCTCCTGTTCTGAAGACAGCAAAAATTCTATAGAATATGCTTTGTGGGCAGAGTTTTATGTAATACCCAACGATAATATTAAAAAAACCTCTGTTGATTTTAATGCTCAATATATCAGAACAGGAAGCAAATCAAAAATTAATCCCTACCCATTGATTTCAGTTATACAGTCCCAAAATGAGCTTAATGCCTATTATAATTCTAATAAAGAATATTTTGATTTGGAAAGAAGAACTGACGTTGCATCTGACAATACTAGGGGATTTCTTGATGTCTGTGATAAGTATGACACCGAATTTTTCAAAAATAATTCGCTTGTGTTTGTTGTCTTGGAAGAGGGAAGCGGTTCAATCCGTCATAACGTTGATAAAAGCTTTGTGGACGAAAAGGGTAAGCTTTATATCGAGATTAGTACCAAAGTTCCAGAAATCGGTACTACTGATATGGCACAGTGGCATATTATCATAGAAACGAAAAAAGATAATATACCAAAATCTCCTGATGATATAGATGTTTATTTAGATGATGAATCAATTACCCATATGTTATATCACAATCAGCCTTTAGAAGAGAATGAAACCTCTGATATATTTGTACCTAAATATGCTTTTTCACTTACATGGGACGTTTACGGTATAAGCTCATACGATAGCCAGACTGGTAAACTTGTAAAAACAACCGACGCTACAAATCCTGAGGACTATATAACTACTTTGAAGTTAACTGAAAAACAATATACTAAGATATGGAAACTCATTAACAATCTTGATATAGAAGACTACCCTGACGAATATAACCCACACGGTAATGCTGTTTCAACTCCGTATATGACCTTAAAATTAAGTGTAAAAACAGATAAATTCCATAAGACCGTAACGGCAGAGGAAACAGTGTTGCTTTATCATACAGACAACGAAAAGGGTAATAAATTCCTTGCAACCTGTAAAGGCATTATTGATATTTTAACATCTACGAAAGAGTGGAAGGCGCTTCCTGAATATGAAAAGATTTATGACTAGGAGGTAGTGTAATGAAGAAGAAAATTTGGCTCCCAATACTAATTGTGTTTATTTTGGCAGTTTTTTTTGTTCCTGTGCCTACAGGTATACATAAAGACGGAGGCACAAGAGAATATACTGCTTTAACCTACAAAATTGTAGATTGGAACCGAAATTCAAGTAACCTTTCTTATGATAAAACAAGAGTTTATATCTTCCCCAATAACTTCAAATCAATAGATAAGTTATTGGAGTTAGAGTCAGAAAATGTAAACTATAAATTTACTGCAACCGTCCTTGAAATAACGGGTAATTCGGTTTTAGTAGAAGTCCAAGACAACGAAAATTTAAGTGGCTATCAAATTTCCTTTGGCAGACAGGATTTGGAAGACATAGACGTCAGAGTAGGGGACTTGGTAGAGATAACATATGATGGCGTAATTATGGAGTCTTACCCTGCGCAGATTTTTGCAAAAAGCTGGAGACTTTCCGATGCTCTCAGATACACAGAATATACTGACGAATGGCTTGATAAGGAAGTTGCAGAGAAACCGAAATATGAACCTTTTGAACATATTGTAATTACAAAAATATACTCCAATTGTTTCTTTGCAAGAACAGTGATTCCAACGCCGTACGTGATTAAACTTAACGGCACCTTATCTGATGAATGGTGTGTTGGCGACCAGGTAACCTGTAAATATAAAAACACCTATTATGATAGTGAAAATCAGCGTATGGAATGTGATTTTACTTCTGTAAGCTCAAGTGACTGGAAACCTGAACCCGGTATGTCTTATAAACCTGTTATTTATCTCTATCCGCAAAAAGAAACCGAAGTTTCAGTGGAGCTTGATTTAAAAGGTAAACTAACTTGTAGCTACCCTAAATATAATAATGCTTGGAAAGTAACCGCATTTCCTGACGGAACTTTAATTAATTCTGAAGGTCAGACCTATAACTATCTCTATTGGGAGGGTGAGACCGATGCTCAATATGACCTCACCAAAGGTTTTTGCGTAAAAGGTGAAGATACTGCCGGATTCCTTGAGGACGCTCTTGCCAAACTCGGTCTTACTCGCAGAGAAGCAAATGAATTTATAGTTTATTGGCTTCCCTTGATGGAACAGAATCCTTATAATATAATTTCGTTTCAAACCGAGGCTTATACCGATGCGGCAAAGCTAAAAATTAATCCATCCACAGATACATTAATCCGCGTGTTTATGGCATATCAACCAACTGAAAATTATGTTGAATTACCAAAACAACAACTGTCTGCACCCCAGCGCAACGGATTTACAGCTGTTGAATGGGGCGGCACCCAAATTAAATAATTTAGAATATTAAATTTACTACTTGAATATATATTAATAATCTGTTATTATAAGTATTATTTTTAAATTAGAGGTATGAATATGGCTTTTTTTGAAACCCTCATGGAATTTAATATTTATTCAGTGGTAGTGCGTTTGGTACTTGCTACCATACTTGGCGGAATTATCGGACTCGAGCGTGGTCGCCACGGAAAAGCAGCAGGACTCCGTACACATATCTTAGTTTGTATTGGCTCTGCTATGACATCATTAATAGGAATCTTCGCATCTGCTGTTTTAAATAATAACGGAGATATTTTCAGAATTTCTGCACAGGTAATTTCAGGCATTGGTTTTCTGGGAGTAGGTATGATTTTGGTTCGTAACCGTGCCATTGTAACAGGCCTTACCACCGCGGCAGGACTTTGGGCAACATCTACAATCGGTATTGCCATAGGATTTGGTTTTTATCTCGGTGCATTAATTGCGACAGCAATTTGTGTATTGGCGGTTAACCTATTTGGCTTTCTTGAAAGAAAAAGCAAAACAGTAACCTGTTTATATGCTGAAATTTCTAACGCAAAAGCTACCAGAAAAATAACAATTGAACTTGAAAAAATTCTCGGTTCTGATATTTCCGTTGAGTTAACTTCTGCCAA
>JAZNBQ010000139.1:0-3728 GCA_045587065.1 Acutalibacteraceae bacterium
GTCAGAAAGCTAAATGACACCACCGCTAAATTTGTCAGATCTAATATTACTATTAATGAGTTATCACAATGTAAGCTTTCTCCAAAACAACTTGAGGTTCTTAAATATATTATTAATAATGAGCCTGCCAGCGTTAAAGACGTTCTTTATTATACCGGAGTATCGGTTTCGGTAGTAAACGCTCTCAAAAGTAAAGATTTAATAGATTTCTTTGAAAAAGAAGTCTTAAAACCTTATTATAATAATGAATCTGACACGGCGGAAGATGAAATTGTTTTAACTAACGAGCAACAACTGGTTTTTAACGGATTAAAAGAATTATATTCATCTGACAAATTGGAAGAGGCTTTGCTTTACGGCGTTACTGGCAGTGGAAAAACCAGCGTTTTTCTAAAAATGGTAGATGAGGCGGTAGCTAACAACAAAGGCGTTATTATTATGGTGCCTGAAATTTCACTTACACCTCAAACTATATCTATTTTTGGTAAAAGATACGGAGAAAAAATAGCAGTTTTCCATTCTGCAATGTCGCAAACAACACGTATGAATGAATGGAAACGTGTCAAAAACGGAGATGCGATTATTGCTATTGGCACTCGTTCCGCTATATTTGCTCCTGTTAAGAATTTATCTCTGATAATTTTGGACGAAGAACAGGAACATTCATATAAATCTGAAAAAGCCCCACGTTTTCATGCTCGTGATTTGGCAAAATTCAGAGCAAAGTACAACAACTGTTTGTTACTTCTTGCATCCGCTACACCATCAATTGAAACCTATGCATTTGCAAAGGCTAATAAATATAAACTTTTCACTCTTACTAAACGCTATGGCAATGCAATGCTGCCAAACGTTAAAATTGTTGATATGAAAAGGGAAGTTGCCCAAGGCAACACAGGTTCACTAAGTAAAGAGCTATTATCGGAAATTTCACTAGCTCTTGACAATTCACATCAAGCTATAGTGTTACTTAACAGACGAGGCTATAACACATATGTATCATGCCCTTCTTGCGGTTTTGTAGCAACGTGTCCAAACTGTAGCGTTACCATGACGTATCATTCTGCAAACGAAAGACTCATGTGTCATTATTGTGGTCATAGCGAATCTGCTAACAAGTTTTGCCCATCATGTAATAATGCAAAACTGCGCTTTGTAGGTATGGGAACACAGAAAATAGAACAAGAGCTCAAGATTGCTTTTCCTGAGGCCAGAGTATTAAGACTGGATGCCGATAGCACTTCAAGCCGAGGCTCAATGTCTGAATATCTTGAAAAGTTTTCTGATGGCGAATACGATATTATGTTAGGTACACAAATGGTAGCAAAAGGTTTAAACTTTCCTAACGTTACTGTTGTTGGTGTTTTAGGCTCAGATAGCGCTATGAATAGCGTCGATTATAGAAGCTTTGAGCGTTCTTTCTCTCTTCTAACTCAGGTTCTCGGCAGAGCCGGCAGAGGAGATTTTATAGGTACTGCCGTTCTCCAAACAAATGAACCTTCGTCCAAATTAATTGAACTTGCAGCTAAACAGGATTATGATGCGTTTTTTAATGATGAAATAATGTCTAGGAAAATGCTTATTTATCCGCCTTACTGTGATTTAGTCGCCATCTACGTGCAGTCTGAAACACAAAACGATGGTATGAGCGTAGCTAACACAGTGTTTAATAATATTAAAACGTTAATTAAAGATAAATATCCTAACATTAAGTTAATAATATTAGGACCATCGGTTTCCATGGTGCCGAAGATTAAGAATCGTTATAGATTTATGTTGTTAATTAAAGTTAAAAATAACAGAGATTTTCGCGATATGCTTAGACAAGCAATTAACATTAAAACTGATAAATCAACAAATATAATTGTTGACATTAACCCTGAAACAATAATTTAGGAGAAAATTATGGCAATTCGTAACATTGTTAAAAAAGGCGACGAAATTCTTGGAAAAGTATGTCGCACCCAGATGACATTTGATGAAAAACTCGCCACAACACTGGATGATATGATTGATACCATGTACTCTGCAGATGGTTGCGGTCTTGCAGCATCACAAATTGGTATTTTGAGACGCTTCTGTGTTATTGACGTTGGCGACGGTATTATAGAACTTGTTAATCCTGTAATTGTAGAAGAATCAGGAACTCAGGAGGAGGAAGAAGGATGTCTTTCTTTCCCTGGAGAATTTGGAGTTACAAAGCGACCTATGTGGGTAAAGGTTAAGGCTCAAGACAGGAACGGCAATACGTTTTATGTTGATGGTGAGGGACTTAAAGCCAGAGCTTTATGCCACGAAATCGACCATTTAAACGGCATAGTTTATAAGGACAGATTAATAAATAAGGTGAAATATTGATGAGAATCGTTTTTATGGGAACGCCTGATTTTGCTGTTCCAACTCTAAAATCACTTAATGAATCTACACATGAGGTTGTTGGTGTTTTTACACAGACCGATAAAGCAGTCGGCAGAAAGCAGATTATTACTCCGCCACCTGTTAAGGAATATGCTAGTCTGCATAATCTTAAGGTTTTTCAGCCTAAAACATTAAGAGACGGAAGCGCTTTGGAGATTATTAAAGAACTGGCTCCCGATATTATAGTTGTTGTAGCTTACTGCAAAATTCTGCCAAAAGAAATTTTAGATTTTCCTAAATACAAGTGTATTAACGGACATGCATCACTTTTGCCCAGACATAGGGGTGCTTCTCCTATTCAATGGTCAATTGTGTGTGGTGATACAGTGACAGGTGTTTCTACACAGATAATGGGTGAAGGCATTGATACCGGCGACGTGCTTTTAAGTGTCAAAACTTCAATAAGTGATACTGAAACTGCTGAAACCTTGCACGACAGACTATCCGTTATGTGTGCTGACCTGATTTTAAAAACACTTGACGGTATAGAAAATAATACTATTGTTCCTATTAAACAAGATAATGAATTATCTAACTATGCACCAATCCTCACCAAAGAAATGGGACAGATTGATTTCTCTAAAACTGCAAGTGAAATTCACAACCTGGTCAGAGGTTTTTTTCCATGGCCATCGGCGTATTTTATGTTAAATGGCAAAAGGGTTAAAGTTTTAGAAACCGCAGTCTCTGATTTAAGTGATAAGGATACTGGTGTTATAATAAAATCTGACAACAAACTTGTTGTTTCTTGCGGAGATGGCACCTCAATTGAATTGATTAAAATTCAACCCGAGGGTTCAAAACCAATGTTAGCGGTTGATTATCTGAAAGGTCATTCGCTTTCTATTGGATTAAAAATATAAGGTGATTTTTTGAGTAATCCTAGACAAATTGCTGCTATAGCTCTTTTAAAAATTGAAACTGACAAAGCATACTCTAATATAACGCTAAACAGTCTTCTTTCTGATTCTGATTTATCTCAGTTGGACAAAGCGCTTTGCACTTCAATTTTTTATGGAGTCTTAGAAAGAAAAATTACACTTGATTATATATTAAAGAAATTTATTAATTCACCTCTTAGCAAAATTAAGCCTTATACCTTGTCTGTTTTACGCGCGGCAGTCTATCAAATTATGTATATGGATAAAATTCCTGACTCTGCCGCTGTAAACGAGTCTGTTAAATTAATTAAAAAGTCTAAAGAATCCTACAATTCGAGTTTTATAAACGGTGTTTTAAGAAATATTTTAAGAAATGATATATCTCTGCCTGATGGCAATGATATTAATTCAATTTCTATAAAGTTTTCT